>CAISJE010000063.1 GCA_903885635.1 uncultured bacterium | reverse complement strand
TGGCATAGATGACAAATTTGTTAAGGTTTGTGCAGGACTTTGGAATTTTCATTTAGATTTTGCATAAAGAGAACAAACCTTGATGAAAAATCGTCTTTTTAGTTTTTGGCATTATTTTATTTCGCAATATGTCTAATATAAAAATAAAACGAAAGGATAAAATCAGATGCGAGTGCAAACAATTATCGGGCAGACGACTACCACAAACAACCGCCAAAACGTAAAAAACCAACCACAAAAAGCAAACGACCCAATATCCTTTGGAACAAGATTTACACTTTCAGAATCTTCGGCAAAGGCATTAAGACAAACTATAAACGAATTCAGGGAATTGAATACAAATAACAAGCCTGAAGTAGCAAATGCACTGGAGACTCTGGGTAAACATGTGAGTTTATTTGTAAGAAGACTCGCTAAAGATATGATATCGCATAATGCAAATGAAGCCAATCATTTATTCACAAAGTCTGATGCAATTTTAGACAATGTATATATACGATTTGATGATTATCGTACTCCCATAGCAAAATTGGCGGATGCTCAAGTAATAGATGCTGCTAAAAATGGATTTATATGTCGTATAGGTCACATAGATGAAAGAAGCTATCGGATAAAAGTAGGCGAGAACGACAAAATATTTATAAGTGCTTTAAATAGGGTGGGAGGTCCTGTTGACGATGTAAAAGGGAATCTAATTACTTATCACGATAAAGAATTATCTACTGATAAACTTTTAAAACAAGTAACACAAACAATCCCGCCTAAAGTTGAAGAACCACCTATGAAAAAGACTTTGTGGTCAAATTTATGGTTTTCCAAAAGAAAAAAATAGAGATTAAGCACCCTTAAAATAAACATGCTTAAGTGATTTTAGTAGGTTGAGTTAGTAAACCCAACCTACTTTTCGTTTTTTACTTCTTCGGGGCTTGTTGTTGGTGCGGTTAAATCCGCACCCTACCGTTCTTTGATGCTTTTTTTTTGTTGTCGGTGGGTTAGGGAACCCACCCTACTTTAACGCCCTTGGACTTATTGACGGTGCGGTTAAATCCGCACCCTACCTGTTAAACTTCCGTTTACCGTTTACCGTTCACCCAACCATCAATCCAAAGTGACTCTTTCGACTTCCTCTGTCGTAGAAACCTCAATAATATCGCCCTCTTGAAGGTCGTTGAATTTCGCAAACGAAATTCCGCACTCAAATCCTTGAGAAACTTCTTTTACATCATCTTTAAATCTCTTCAATTGGTCGATTACGCCTTTGAAAATTTCTTTGCCGTCACGAAGAACAATCGCCGTCTTCCCACGTTGAATTTTACCCTCTGTAACTGTACAACCAGCAATTCTTGTTGTTTTTCCGACCGTAAAGATTTGTCTGACTTCTGCTGCACCAAGTTCAACATGTTTAATTTCAGGCTGCAACAACGAAAGCATTTGTTTTTCCAAATCCTCAAGGATTTGATAAATAATATCATATTTCTTGATTACAACGCCTTCTCTTTCGGCAGTACCAAGTGCGTTTGTATCTTCTTTAACCCCAAATCCCAAAATAATCGCTCCGCTCGCAGATGCCAACATAACGTCCGCTTCTGAAATATCCCCGACTCCGACGTGGATAATTTTTGAGGCAATCTCTTTTGATTCAAGCTGTGCAACCGCCTGAGAAACCGCTTCCGCTGAACCATTGGTGTTTGCTTTTATAATTAATTTTAATTGAGTTAACGCTTCGTCTCCTGCCGAGGATTCTTTTCTGATATGAGCAGGCAGCATTGAATCCAATCTGCGTGAACGTTCGTTTTCTTTGCGTTTGTCAACAATCGCTTTCATTTCTTTTTCGTTTCCGACAACTTCGAAATGGTCGCCAGCAGAAGGAACTTCCGCCAATCCAAGTATCTCAACAGGAGTTGAAGGTTCAGCCTTAAGCACTCTTTCGCCCTCGTCTGAAAGCAACGCTCTCACGCGTCCGCCGACGCTTCCGACAACTACGCAATTTCCTATTCTCAAAGTTCCGTTTTGCACCAAAAACGTTGCAACAGGCCCTTTTCCTTTGTCCAAATTAGCCTCAATAACAACCCCTGAAGCCTGCGCTTTCGGGTTTGCTTTCAAATCAGCCATTTCAGATAACAACAAAATATATTCTAATAATTCGTCAATCCCTGTTCCTTGAAGCGCAGAAACCTTAACAACAATCGTTTCGCCGCCCCATTCTTCTGCGACAAGTCCGTGTTCCGTTAATTGTTGCAGAACTTTATCAGGATTCGCACCCTCTTTATCAATTTTGTTAACCGCAACGATAATAGGCGTGTCCGCAGCTTTGGCGTGGTTTATTGCTTCAACTGTTTGAGGCATAATCCCATCATCCGCCGCTACAACCAAAATAGCTATATCGGTAGCTTTCGCCCCTCTGGCACGCATTTCGGTGAACGCTTCGTGACCCGGTGTATCAATGAATACAATTTTCTTTTTATCAACGTGAACGGTATAAGCACCGATTGACTGGGTTATTCCACCGACTTCGGTTGATACAATTTTATGTTTTGAAGCCCTGATACTATCAAGCAAAGTAGTTTTACCGTGGTCAACGTGTCCCATGATACTTACAACAGGCGCTCTGTGTTTCAATAATTTTTTATCAACGGAAAGAAGTGCTTTGTTTTTCGCCTCTTTTGCCAATTCTTGTTCCATAAACGCTTCAACATCTTCGTCTAAAACTTCAAGTTCAAACTCTACACAAACTTTTTTTATCGTATCAATATCAATAAGCTGGTTTACGGTCGCCATAACCCCCTGCATCATTAAGAATTTTACGATTTCTGCGGGAGTTTTTTGTATTTTGATAGACAATTCGCTTATCGTTAAGGCTCTGTTAACAACAAGTTTTGTAACTTGTTCAATTTCTTCGTCTCTGGAATTCCTTTTTTTATGTTTTTGAGCAGCAGCTTTTTCTAACGAAATTCTTTCTTGCTCTTCTTCTTTTGTTGTAAATACTTTATCTTTTTTCTTTTCGATTTTTCTTTTAATCCCGCCTTTATTGTCATAAATATCCTGAGAAATTATATGGCGCTGTATAGGTTGCTTTTTGTCACCTCTTTCGCCTACAACAGGTGCACCGCCTTGAGGTTTTTGCCCTTCAAGCGGTCTTCTAAACTCGCCTTCTGCCGGACGGGGTCTTTGAGGGAACTCTTTCGGTCTTTCTCCTGTTCCTGTCGTTGTAGGACGTGGTGGGAATTTATTTTCGCCATGTCTGCGAAAATCTTGTTGAAATCCTGTGGGTCTTGCTTGCGGATGTTGAAATTTTGGTTTTACTTCGTTAGGGTTTTTTTGAGGTGCTCTTCTTACAATTTCTAAACGGTTAGGGACAGGTTTAACAACCTCTATTTGGGGCTTTTCAAGTTCAACTTCAGTAATTATTGCCGGTTTTTCAGTATCGGATTCTGTTTTTAATTTTTTTACAACGAAAGCTTTTGGTTTTTTAACTTCTATTTTTGACCCTGCGGCTATAAAATTTTTCAATCTTTGGATTTGATCTGCCGTTACAGTGCTTGAATGGGATTTGACAGGAATTGATAATTGAGCAAATTTGTCTAAAACATCTTTACTGGTGAGATTTAGCTCTTTCGCTAATTCGTTTACTCTTACGTTATCTAAGCTCATTTGCATTTTTTCCTATCTGTATTAACTATATCATAAATTTATTCCTTATGGATAGTTTTTAACTTTTCTTTCAACTCTTCGGTTAAATCGGCTTTTAAAAACTTTGCCAGTTTGTTTTTTTTAAAAGAGTTTGCTATACATAAATCATTATAACAAAGATATACCGATCTGCCAAATATTTTTGAATTCGGATTAATAAATATTTTACCCGAGGAACTTTCGCGTGTGATTTTAATCATTGTTTGACAGTTTTTATTGTTAAAACATCCTATACATTTACGTAAAGTCTCTTTTGTCATTACTAATTTAACCCTCTCTTTTTGTTTATTTTAGCACAAAAAATAAGAGGGTGAAAAATAAAATGGCAAATAGGACAGGATTGCTATCCCATCAAAAACTCAGACTTCTAAATTCTTATATCAATAGGCGGTGTTACTTGTTCCGTCGTTATTGTTGAATAGTCTTGAGCATCGTTCATCCCATAGAAAGAAGATATGTAATCTCCTCCGTTAGCAAGTGTATCAAACTTTGCAATTAAAGTTTTTAGAAAAGCAATTTCTTTCGAGTTATCGCTGGATGTATCTGATGACAGTTTTTGCAAATACGAGATAATTTCACCCTTTGTAAGCTTATTCCCACTTGCCCCAACAGCCACGACAAGAGAATCAAAAGAATTCGTTACAAAGGATACTTTTCCGTCATAGAGCGGATCACTGTTCGCGTTATTATTTTTATGGCTAATTAAGGCGTTATTATCTGTTGCTTTGTCAGATTCCTCTTTTTTTGCAACACCAAATAACCCTGCAATATTTTTTTTAAGGTGATTAAGATTTATTGGTAAGTTATTTCCGTCTATTTTTTCTTCTGAAGTTAGGGCATGAGTTAGTAAAAACGAAGAATAATTGACTTCCTTGCCATTATTTATAGAGTTTATCATAACGATATCCCTTATATTTTAGCCGACAGTATTTATCCACAATCAGCCTTATTATAACATGTTTATTATACAACTTTTAGCACATAAATACAATCATGTGTAAATAAATATTACAGCAATGAAAAGAGGGGTGAACGGTGGGGAGAGTGCCTTAAGAGCAACAAATAATAAGAGACATCAGGTAGTCATTGCAATGATTATCGGGATAAAATGGTTTGCACGCACTTGCCCGAATTCTGACCTAAAGTGCAACACCTAATGCCTCAATGCGTTTCTGTGCAGGTGTTTTGAACTCTAATACTTTCATCGGTCTATTGTTTACCCAATTTTCTACTTCTTGTATCTTCTTTTTACTTATTCTATCAAAG
>CAISJE010000062.1 GCA_903885635.1 uncultured bacterium | reverse complement strand
CTTACAGGCAAATTATGCAGGGCGGAGTGATTATTTTAGAAACGCTAAATCCTTTATTGACAAAGAATTTGAAGTATTTTTATACGGATTTGACACACAAAAGACCGATTCCACCCGATTCACTTGTGTTCTTATGCGAATTTGCAGGGTTTAAAGATGTAAAAATTCGTTACTCACTACCCGAAGGCGATGAGTACGTGAATTATGCGGTGATTGGGTATAAGAGATAAAACTATTAGCTTGAAATGGCATAGGCAATAATTTAAAAGATATTTACTGTATATTTAGCCGATAATATGCAAAATACTATAAAATTAAGTATTAAATAGAAAAAAATTTGTTTACTTCATAAAAGTACAATTTAAGTATTTTTGCTAACAAAAAATGGTATGATTGCTTATATTTACTTGTAAGCGAGGTCAAATGTGGTAAAATTAAAAGAAAATACTGTAATAAACTTTATTTAGAACACCAACGACTTTTTGCTTGAACTATCTTAATTCTTCTCCAAAAACTTCTCGTTGAATTTTGGCGACCATTTCTGGAGTTAAGGGTTTGGGGTTGGCAGAATTCATTAGGGTTGGGAGTTTTATTGATTTTTTCAAGGCGGGCAAATATTCTAAAATATTCATAACTGAATAAAGTTCTTCTTGGCTGAGTTTTCGACCGGCATCAATGTCGGCTGTTATTTTCTTTATCATTTTTAGTGCAAGTTCTTCCGTGTCCCTGCCGAAATTGTTTTTAATTTCTTCAATATTTATCCGCTTTTTTGCCCAATTGTATTTTTTCATCCAGTTGAAAACTGTTCTGCGTGAAATTCCAAGCCGTTTTGCAATCTCTTCTGCGGAAAGATTTTCTATGGAATAAAGCTTATACGCTTTGTTTGCTAATTTTAATTTGTTCATTTTTCGTACCTCACTCGTGGATTTTTAATTCCCAAATAAGGATTGTATTCCATAAAACCATTCTCAAACGCCCATTTTAAAATACTTCCAGTTAAGGTAATACCATTGCTAACCGTTTTTGGACGATATTTTAAACTAAGTGAGTGCATAAATTCTTTTATCATAACAAGCGTAATTTCATCTAAATATTTTTCGCCAAAATAAGGTAGTATGTTAAATTTTAGCTGGTATTTATACCCCTTCAATGTATTTTTTGTTAATTTTCTACCTGCTAAAAATCCTTTTGTCACATCTTTGAACAGAATTCTTGCCTCTGCTTTCAATTCGGGCTTTTCAATTAATTCAAAATTCAAATTGGACGAATCGATATAGGTATAAATTTTTCCGTCAAAATGGAGTTTTCCGTCACTGATTAATTTTTCAAAATCAGGGTTTTCAATATACATCGCAATTTCATCAAGCGTAAATTGTCTTAATCTTCTTGCTAACTTTTCTAACATAGTACCTCCTTGGCTATTTCTTCCGTAATTTTCGTAAAATAGTTTTCCTTTGCTATAATTTCAAATTGATTTATTGCCTGCACAATTTGGCGGAACCGATTATGTTTTTTGTGTAAAAGCTCAATTGCCTCCGCAGAAAATTCTACCTCCGAGAGTTTTTCTACAATTTCTTTTACATCTGCCACGCTGAAAGTTTCAAATTTAACAATCTCTGAGAATCGGTCATAAAGGTGTCGATGTCGTTCGAGTTTTTTATTAACCAAACCCATTCCGACAAAAATCATCGGGCAGTTTGTTTCATCATGAATATCTCGGAGCGTTTCAATCGATTTTTTATCATTTGCAAGATAATCAATTTCATCAATTATCACAACTTTTTGAGACGATTTAAGACTTTTTACACATAAATTAAAATTATCGGAAGTCAAATATCTTGGCACTTCTTCAAGTTCTTTTACAAATTCTTCTAAGAGCCAACGCCCTGTCATTAAATTTGTACAACGGATGTAAACACTGTCATATTGGCAAGCTAACCAAAGTGCTGTTTGCGATTTACCGAGTCCAGGTTCGCCGTAAACTAATGCCATTTTTTGTAAATTTGCAGGTTTTGCAAGTAGATTCTCTATTAATCCGATAAAATTTTTAACGTTTTTAGTTTTTACAAAAATCTTATTCATAATAAATTTTGTACTCCTTTGATTGTTTGAATTCGCTTATCCATTCATTTTGCGGTTCGTTTTTTATAAACCATTCATATTTTTCCAAATTATTTTTAAAAATCGGTTTGCCGTTAATTTTTCTTTCTTCTTTTAGGGGCGGAAGCTTCGCTTCCGCCCCTAAAAGAAGTTCCATTTCAGAATTTATTTGTGTTTCAATGAATTTCACATCATCTACAGGCAAATATTTCTTCACCGAATTAATTGTTCTGCGTTTTAAGGCTTTTTGTTTTTCAATCTTTTGCTTAAAATCTTCCAAATCCTCAACTGTACCAAGAATTTTTGCCATCGGATGAGTTTCTGTTACTCGCTCTGCGGTGCAAAGATATTCTCCTTTTACCGTAAAGACCTTGATTTGGGTTAAATCAAACATATTGTATTTTATCAAAACTTTACTTTTGAATCCGTACAATCTTTCGTTAAAATAATCACAGCCTAAAAACCTGATACCGTTTCGCTGAATTGTCTTGACCTCGGTTGCAAGCATTAAATCGTCCAACAAATTCAAATCAATATTTTGCCTTTGCCGTTCGTCCAAAACTTCTTGGATTGTTTTTCCGTTGGCGTTACTGCAAGGCTGAGAATTTTTAAAACTCAGCCACATATCAATCATTTTAATTGTTTCATCAACCGTCGGAATATATTCGTTATGAATTTGCTTGTGGAATTTCTCATTCCTCATTAAATAAGCAGGCTTATTTGTAATCGAAGAACCTGTAAAAGATGGTAATAGCCTTTCAAAACCTTCTTGAAATTCTTTGAAAAATCTTTCGATTACTTTTGCTCTTGCGTTGTAGGGACGAGCAAAAACTATTTGAATTCCAAGTTTTGAATAAAGTCCGTTGAACCCTAATTCATTGAAGCCTTTATCATCGGTAAAATATTTTGCCCTGAAAGCCCTACCGTTATCCTGATAAATTACTTTTGGAATCATATCGAGGTTTATTATTGCGTTTCGAAGTGCGGAAGCTATGCATTGGGTATTTTCTTCGAGCATAATTTCATATCCTACCAAAGCAGTTGATTTCCAATCTAAAAAACCGACCAGTGTTGCGCGGCAAGGCTTGCCTGTGAAAGGATTTATCACCTGAAAATTAAGTTTATGCCCGTCAGCGACTAGAATATCGCCGACTTCAAGCAAACTCGTATCTCGTTTTATATATGGCTCCACTTTGTCCGCAAGACTTTTTTCTCCATCACGCATCAAAACCCACTGGTCGTAATTGTTGTCCTTAAACCACTTTGCATATCTTCTAAAAGTTATGTCAGACGGGATAAAACTTTGATTTTTTTGCGTCAAATTATACTTTGCCAGAGCAATGGCTTTGCCGATTGAAATCCTGTTGGGATGTAACAAAAGGCCCATGAAAATTTTTGTTTCTTCGTCAGTCAAACTTGTTCTGAATTCGTTTATACTTGAATATTTATACTGCGGAAGAAGTTTTGTATAATCTTCGCTGTCGCCGAGTTTTGCTTTCCAACGGTGTAGAGTTCCGCGTGAGATTTTTCCGAGTATGCTAAAAATATTTGAATTACTTGTGTTGTAAAGTTGGACGAATTCGTAATCGGCTTTGAATTTGTTGTTGGATTTTTTACGAAACTCAAACCATTGTTTCATCAAATCCATTTTCGCCAGAGCAATTTTCTTTGCATGTTCTGGGATTATTATTTTAGTTTCTGTTAAATCGTTCATGCACTGTGAATCCTTGTTCTTACCGTCATTCACAGTATAACTCTCGTTTTAAAGACATCAAGTCATGTGTCGCAATCTCAGAGACATTCCGACACATCTTGTTTTGTGAGAGAAATTAAATTCACAAACACTTGCACCAACTTGCACAGGGTTGAAAGTCAAAAGCAACGCTAATGAGACCCTGAAATAAATTCAGGGTGATGTAAAATTAGTGCAAGTAATAGGACAAATAGTGCAGATAATCGGTAATTAGTGCAAGTGCATCTCCAAATACAAAAACCGCCTAAATCGGCGGTGTGTTTGTAAATATTCGGGTTTTCTGCCTGTCTCACTTGCACTGTGAGGGTATACTTTTGATTTATCTTATTCCACTGGTCTCCAGTGCTTTGACTTAAAACAGGAGAGGAGGGGATTCGAACCCCTGGTGGAGTTGCCCCCACACAATCTTTCCAAGATTGCACCATCGGCCACTCGGACACCTCTCCATTTATTCAATATTACTAGCTTTGATTGTCGTTGTCAACTTTTTGGCAATATTATATTCTTGGAATAAATGTGTGAAAATTTAATATAATTGGATATTAGCTTGCACTACAAGCTAAAAACCAGACACAACAGGTATTCTACACCCTATCCCTGCCCCCCTACGCAAAAGGGTTAAAGGGACAAAAGGTTAAAGGGGTCACCTGACGCACCGCACATTGCCGCCGGTGAACTTGTAGCCGTAGTTCTGACCCCCATTAGCAAAATACTGGTACCATGCGACACTTGTATTGTACTCAGTGGCGGACCAGTAGCCAGCGGCACTATTGAGTCCACTAATGGTCGCTCTGTTTGTGTATATTGTGTTCAATTCGGTCCGTGACGGTAATCTCTTGCCCTGAGCAGAACATGATTTCTTTGCTCCTGCCCAATAGTTATTGGCACACCAAGTGTTTGT
>CAISJE010000061.1 GCA_903885635.1 uncultured bacterium | reverse complement strand
TATTATTTTCTTGAATTAGTGGATTAGGTGATTTCTCAGGATTGTAATTTATTTTAAAAATCTTTAAAAAATCTTGATATTCTTCTGATGTTAGAGAAATTCCGTTATTTATTTTATCTATAATGATGCTTATATTATTTTTTCTTTTACTGGTGGAAGCCTGCATATAATTTACTCCAATTATTCATAATATAACATTAAAATTTATATTTGCAATAAAGATTTATCAAGGAAATATCTATTATTAGTGCCTAAAATCAATAAAAAATAGTTGATGTCTGGTCCACGATTACAAACTTATGGATTAATTGCCCGGATAAACTTCATGTTTTTTATCAAACCATAAAAATTTAAAATTATGCCGTTCTTTTATTCCGAAAACTCTAAAAGGAGTGTTTTGTCCAAAAGGTTTAAAGTAATAAATATTTGTATCATCAGTAATTTCCTTAGGAATTTTAATCGACAAACCATTTTTATCAACTTTACTAAATTGATAAACACTTTGCGTATGTATTTCGCTCCACTTTTTTGTTTCAAATTTTGCAAGTCTATCTATTAATTTTCTTATGTCTCTAGATTCCCATTGAGATAAACAATAATTATCTTGAGCATACAAAAAAGAAAAAGCGGGAACATAATCATTATAATTTATACAATCAATATCTGCTCTTACTTTAATTCTTTTTCCGTCGACTATTCCTACTTTTTTAATCTTTTTATTAGACATTTCATACCAATAAAGTTTTAAAATATTCTTTCATCGTGCTAATTTTAATTTCTTGGTTTATAGGAACTTCTAGCCAAGGTTTTTCTTCATGAGTCATATTTCTCAATTTCCAAGCAGAAAATTGTCCATAAATATCGTAAACATCGTCCAAAATTTCGACCAAACCAGAATTTGAATTAATTTTACATAAATCAAACTTTTCAGGAATAGGTATACAACTAGAACGAAATTCTTTGTATTCTTCATACAATTCAGGAACCACAGGCCCATGTTGCCAAGCAATTATTCCATCGTTAAATAATTTTTTACCAGTTATTGCAATAACAAAACCTTGTGCATAATAAACTAATTTTTGCATTTTTAAATTTGAAATGCAATCGCCAGCCATTTCATCGTTTTTAGATAAAAAATATTCTGCAACTTGTTTTACAGGTATATTATAACTATTTAACATTATTAATCTCCAAAGTAAGCTCAAATATATTATTGCATAAAAAAAATATTATAACATTTATATCTATTAATTGTTCTAGTATAACATATTTTTATAAAATTACATCCGTATTTTTATTTAATTCGTAAAATGACCTACCACGCGGAACAAAATTATTATATCAGATTCCAAGCCCAAAATGTCAAAATTCCATTTACTCCCCATTTACCCCCTATATTAAGCAAAATAGCCTATGCGGGGAAGAAAATATTTCGTGTTCCATTTTTAAAGTATTCGAAATCAATAAACAGCATTTTATGACTGTTTAAAAGGTGATTAATGATGTTTTAAAAATTCATATTGCTTACACTAATTTTCATACTTTAAGTATGAAAATTGAAATATTATACTTTCTTTCCAAGCATAACAAGATAATGCAATTTGCATTATAATTGTAACAAAGGGGGCATGAAACAAGATAAGGTTAAAATTGAAGTTCATGGGGAAAGCATTTCAATCTTAAAAGTTGCGGCAGGAGCAACTTTACCTTCCGAAAGAAGTTTTTTGTACATTGACGGAATATTTGAATAAAGTTCAGGATAAGGCATTGTTATACCATAACGTTGGATAGATTTGTTGAAGTCGCTATATACAGGTAAATCCCTGTGCTCATCAAGTAAAAGCCCTATTAAACAGTTTATGCTATACGTTTCCGTTTGTGCAGAATCTAAATATTTGCCTGTAATTATTTTGTTAGCAATGTTGTATCCAATCATAGAAACTCCCATTTCTTCTTCTATTGAATTAATATCTTTAGGGTTTTTTATCCCGATAAAGGCGTGTCCAAATTCGTGTATAAATACCTGTAGATTATATATTCTTTGGGTTGCATATAAATTTGAATTGTTAAAATTATCAATATAGCTGGTTGGAATATTAATATTTACTGCAGAATTTGTAGTGAAGGACGCAATAGGTATTATAAAATAAAGATACAAGGTTTTTTTCTGTTTTTCCCTCAAAACATTTGCGTTTAAGTATCCATTGTTAATGTTTATTGAAATATTTTGTTTTAACAATGCACTAAGAAGAATTTTTCCATTAGGCTCACTCCAAATCAAGTCTAAAATGGTTTTCATTTTTTCAAAATAATAATAATCAATTCCAGGCTGTACCTTTATTAATCCATAAAGTCTTTCCGGTGCAACATGCCCAGTGGTTAAATTATTAATAGATTCATTTAAAACTTTATCAGAATGTTTAAAATTAACATATTTCAAATTTTGCTGTGCTATCTGATTATTTGGCTCAATAGACAATATTTTCCTGTAAACGTCATTAGCTTTTTCATAGTTATTTTGTGCTGAGTAACTTTGTGCCATGAGATGATAACTGTCGATATTATCGGATTTAAAAGAAAGTGACTCTTCTGCATAATGAATAGATTTGTCGTACTCTGCAGTCGAGTAGTTTTCATTTGCCAAATTTTGATAAATTATGGATAAAGTATTTTTAGTATTTTTATCATTTGGCTTTAAAGCTAGAGATTTTTTTGCATAATAGATAGATTTGTCATAAGCTTCTGTGCCATAATATTCGCAGGCTAAATTTTGATAAATAGCAGCTAAATTTTTCTTGGCTTCGGCAAAATCAGGTTGGAGTTTTAATGCTTGATTATATTTTTTCTCTGCGAGTTCGTATTTGCTTTGGTTATGAAAGGCAACTCCTGCGTTATAAGCTTGAATTGCAGTGCTTGAATACTTTACAGGCTGATTTTGAGCGGAAATGCAAGTGCCTTGAAAAATGTAAAAACAAATAATAAGTAGTAAAAATCTAATTAAATCTTTTTTCATACAACAATTATACTTGAAAAGTTTAAAAATCATAAATTAAAATATTTTTATTGCCTAAAACTCTGTGACTGAGGGTATTTAGAAATGTAACAAAATCGTCAATGGGCAATATACTTTGTAACAGGTCAGCAGGGTGATTTGTAAGTCAACCCTGATTTTGGTATAATTAAAGGTTTGTGTTTTATGCAAATGAGAAGCCAGGGGATAAAGCCTCTAATATACTGATATTCTGTTTTTTTGCAGTTTCTATTACTG
>CAISJE010000060.1 GCA_903885635.1 uncultured bacterium | reverse complement strand
TCAACCTCCATACTCTCCTGATTTAAATAAAATCGAAAAGTTTTGGGCTTGGCTAAAGAAACAATTAAGGTCAGCATTGAAATTGTTTAACACATTGTATGAGGCACTCTGTCATTGTTTTCAACTTAAATAACTATAAAGTAGTACTTGCGATAAACAAATTTGCAAGAATAAAAATTAAACTTTCAATGGGTGCATTTTTAAACAGTTTTATAATATTCATAAAACGAAGAATATCATAAAACTGTTTAAAGCTCAATATTTTACTTTAATTTTCCACCATAAAAACAAAACTAAATAACTTCCAAACAATCCTGCACCTGTAAATAAGTACATTAAGTTAAACATAAGGGTGTTATATAGAAAATTAATCATACTGCCCTTAATCACTAAAGAATTTGTAATGGATAAAATAAGATTAATTATAAATTCTATTAGAAAAATTGTAACAAGAATTTTTTTCTGTAATATTTTATTTGTTTTTACTTTATCTATTAAATTAGCTATTGCTATATTTTGGTTTTTTTTCTTAATATTGCTGATAACCAAAGGAAGTGAAATTATTTTTACTGTTAATATAAGCAGGCAAGATAAGCCTAAAATTAAAGCATCGTAACTATTTAACTGACCTTTGCTTTGGGCATAAGAATATATAAAGAAAAAATAGCTTACTATAAACAGAATTAAAAAAGAGCTTATAACATTAAGATTCAATAAATTAATCAAACATAAAGTAAAGAAGTCTCCTGATAAATACTCTTTTTTGAATCTAAACATATAAATTTAATATCCTTTATTATTAATTAATTTAATTAGATTATAATACAAATCAGGATTTTTATACATATTCAAATCATTAGTCGTTTTATAAACATTCAAAATATGCTGCAGTTCATTTTTTTTAATTTCGACAAAGCATATTGAATAAAATGGTTTTAATAATCCTGCTTCTTGAACATTTCGCCCAGCTTTAACTAAAGGGTTTAATTCACCTTTGTTGAAATCGTAAGTATCAACGATAACAGCTTTAAAAGTTCCATTTTTATCAATTGTTGGATTATAAATATCAGCCCTATTTATAGCACCCCAATCATCAATGTTATAATCTAGTTTTATTGAACTTTGAAGATTTTTCCCTTGGGACAATTTAGCATAATTA
This sequence comes from uncultured bacterium, assembly GCA_903885635.1. Classification (GTDB taxonomy): domain Bacteria; phylum Cyanobacteriota; class Vampirovibrionia; order Gastranaerophilales; family Gastranaerophilaceae; genus CAIPUE01. The sequence continues at coordinate 2,732 of CAISJE010000060.1, read as the reverse complement.
TCGCTAATAAATTTGTGCATATCTCTACTATTTTTAATTAAATTAGATAATGAACTGGTTGGCTTAAAAATTAAACCTTTAACGTCATTCATATGTAACTGCTGCTGAACTTTATTATGTACAAATTTATTTAAATTAGAATTAGAAATTTGGTCAATGTTACTAAATTCTTGTACATTTTCTTTATCAATAACTTTATTCTGAGAGGCATATTGCCATAATTCAGATGAATTTTTGACACTCCCTGATGCAAAACTTCCCGTACGTCTTCCAATATTAGTTGCTTGATCGATTATAAACTTATCTTTGACCGCATTTAATTTTTTTAGCTCATTTGGTATTTTGTTTGAAGACTTAGAAACATTTCCCGTGCCACTCGCAAAGCCTGTTGGTACTTCCTCAGCACTTGCAGGTTGGAATCCTAAAGCATTATTTATTAAAGTTTCTAATTTGTTGTTGTAATGTTCCTTGGTTAGTTTTTGATTTGCAGGTTGCATTCCTGAATCTTGCTGCATATAATTTTTCGCAGTTTGTGTAACGCCTTGATAATCTTTGTTTTGCGATGCATAGTCAAGCTGAGCCGTTAAATCTTGCGTTTTTTGATACTTTTCTTTTTGCTGTGCATATTCTTTCAATAATTTTGAATACTCTTCTTGATTTTTAGCCGTTGTTACTTTTTGCAAAAGCGTATCTAAATTATTTTTCTGCACTGTTTGAGCTTTTTTTATAGCCTCAATTGATGTATTTAAATTATTTGAAGATGCTCTAAATTGAGGCGCATCTGAAACATTTAAATTTGATGCGTTTTGAGAATTATTCATAATTGAATTAATAGCATTAGAAATTTGAGACGCAATTATGGCTGAGTCCCCGAAATCTGTTGTTTGGGAATTTTGAACATTTGGAACTTCTGTACTAACATCAGGATATTCCGTTTTACTGATACCGCCTTGAAGCACGGTAGTAGGTTCAAAATTATCATTTGTTATTTCATCAACATTTATATCATTGATATTTATAGCAAATCCGGTTGCTTTGCCCTGCATCATATCTGTTGATAGGTCATTCAGTTTCAATGCTTCCTGATTGGCTTGGTCAAACATTTCCGCTTTTACATAGGTTTCGTATTTATAGCCTGCATCTTGAATTTGTCCCAAATTGTCATAAGTTTGTGTGGCTTCGTTGTAAATTTTGGCATCAACATCTTTTGAAAACTCTGCGATTTTATTCCCTATTGCTGATTTTAATTGACCTACAACACCCATACAGTTTGTAAATGCACCAATTGCATTTTGTATTATTTCAGCCTTATCTCCTGAGTTGATTCCCTCTACTAATTTAAGGGTACGTCTAAAAACACATTTTGTCAACGGTTTTAAAAAATTGGCTTCGCTTAGGCTTCGATTTTTAACCCCCATTGTTTGATTCCCACCTCCGCCCTTTTTTGTCCATCTCGCATCCGTATCTTTTTGAGCAAGTTTGTGAACATTTTGAGTAAAACTTTCGCGGATTTTGCCTTCTTTAATTTCCTTGTTTTCTTCTCTTGTGTTTCTTTGCTTTGGGACTTCAACAAAGCTTGCGTCTATCATTGAACCTTGTTTGGAGGTGTATCCTTGACTATTCAAAAATTCATCAAAGTTAAGGAAAAGATTGTCTATGACTTTATTTTTTGCCAAACCATCGCTAAAAAGCCAAAAAGTTTTTTCGTCAGGAGAATAACCGTTTTCATTTAATTTTAAAAAACGTCGAAAACTGCTTCTATCTGTTATTTGGAACTCTAATTCCTCAAAGGATAAAGCATATAGGCGTTTGAGGAGTAAGGCTTTAAAGAGCATAACCTTATCAAAAGGCTTACGCCCTGAATTGTCTTTGTGTTCTTTTTCAAAACACTTTTCAATTTCACAACGAAACATTTCAAAATCAATCAAGCTTGAAAGGACTAATAGGGGGTCTTTTAGCTTGTTTAATTGTTGATGTCTTTTTTCAATATCAAAAAATCCTAATTGCATTTTAAAATCCTCGCCACTTAAATAACCATACAATTATACTCCTAAAGGATAGATATGACAGAGGTTAAGACGTTTAAGATTGAGCAAAAATTTAGTGGAACTGAGGGATTATACAGATATATTATTAAAAATGTGAAATATATTGGCGAATCTATTGGGATTAAAATTCAAAAGCCATTAAAAGATATTCCATTTTGTATTACAGGCAAAGAAAAAATAACTGAGCGAAATATTTTGTTTTTTGCATCAAAAGATGATTATCCCGAAGCTTTAGGTGAATTAATTATACTTGCAGGAAGCTTTGATGTAGATATAATTGTATTTTTAATGCCAGAAGTAAATGTAACAAGACTTGAATCCCTAAACTGGCTTCAAAAAATCTGTAATGCGGATGCAGAATTTATTGTAGGAGAAGTAAATTTTTAAACGGCTTTTAAATAATGTTTAAAAATGATTTAAAAATTATATTGCATTTGGCACATAATAAACTTCATAAATATTTTTTGTATTTATCTTTGCATGTCCGCCTCGAATAGGAATAAATAATGCCCCCATAAAGAAAAATACCATCCCTCCAGTGGCCACTACTGTCCGAGATAATTTTTGCAAAAAAAGTGCATAGTGAGCATTATTAATACTTTTGTCCTAAAATATAGTTGTCGAGACTTGTTTTTAGGAGTTCACTATGCACTATCAAAATACCATAATCGGAAAAATTTTAAC
>CAISJE010000059.1 GCA_903885635.1 uncultured bacterium | reverse complement strand
CAACCTCCATACTCTCCTGATTTAAATAAAATCGAAAAGTTTTGGGCTTGGCTAAAGAAACAATTAAGGTCAGCATTGAAATTGTTTAACACATTGTATGAGGCACTCTGTCATTGTTTTCAACTTAAATAACTATATCATGCTAATTATTTATAATAAAAAACAGCGTACACCATTGAAATGGGGAAAGCTGTACAAAACAAAGAGCGATGAGCAAGATGAACAAGAAGATCTCTCAGAAGGATAATAAGAAATAAAATCCGATTACAATTAATATTCCACCTGAAATCCATCTCATTGCCTTATCCATTCCTTTTGAGGCAAGGGTGAAGTTACCAAGCGAAATACCTAACATTAACAATCCTAATGGCAATGCAAAGCCGATTGCATAAAAACCTAAAAGACATATCGCCCATAAAACTGCACCTTGTAGAATGGCTGCGCCCATAATAATAAAAATCCCGGGATTGCATGGTAACGAACTTACAGCCACAATGCCACCAAGTGCAATACCTGTTAAAATTTGACCAATTGGACCTAATTCTTTTTTGGTAGTGCTGAATTTTCCAAAAGAAATATTGAACGGCAGTAGCTTTAAACTAGCCAAGCCTAAGATTACAGCGATTATTCCAGCAAATATTTTCCAATATTTACCCAATGTACTTTGTGCTACTTGTCCTACAAAGCCTGATATTGCCCCGATAATCATAAGAGAAACAATTGTTCCAATCATAAATAAAATTGCTGATTTGACAATATCTTTTCTGTTCCTTTGATTTTGTGTTCCTGAATATCCTGCGACCAATCCTAATGCAGGAAGTGTACAACAAGTGCTTGCTGCGGCACTAACGGTACCGAGTAGCATTGCAAACAATAGTCCTAGAGGTTGTGAAGATACGATTTGTAATTTGTCCATTATTTGTTGAATAATCATATTAAACTCCTTATTTTAAATTAGTGCTTATGACAAGGACACCCCGCACCGCATCCGCCTGAAAGTGATGCAGCCATATAAGATTGTAAAAGTTTTGTTTGATTTATTGCTCCTGATACATAATTTTTGCCTTTGCCCTTGTAAATCGTTAGAATTGCCGGAGGGGTTGTTTGAGACGCAACTTGTGCATATTCCGAAGATTTAGGGCTTATTGTGTATAAAGAAGCTGAAATGTTTTTTGCTTTCAAAGCATTTTGAGCTGAAATCAGAGCACTTTTAGTTTCACTGCTAATTTTTTCATTCTTTGGCGTTGGAACATAAATAAAAGCAACATCTTCACTAGCATTTATTTGACTAATGGAAGTAAGATTTTTATATACATCTGCTGCCCCTGCTTTACAACTGAATTTGAAAGCAATGATTCCTATCATAATTAAAATTACCACTATAAATAATATTTTTTTAGAATTATCACTTACGTTTGACTTATGACAATCGCAATCAGGACCGCAACAACTGCTTTCTTCTATTTGAACAGGAATATCCTCCTTTTCATCGTATTGGACTTTACACAATTCAGCAAGTTTTTCGCGCTTAGGGTAACAAGCCTTAGATACGATTTTGTTATCTATAACAATTATTGGCAAGCAGTCATCTCCATCACTGTGAAGTGTACTCTTTACCTCTTCATTCTTAACAAATTCAGCAGGCTCAAATGAAAGTCCATGTCTTACTACATCAACTCCTTGTTTTTTTAGCCACTCCAAATCTGAAGCGAAAGTTACTAACTTAGGGTCAACACTGTTTCCGCAAATCCCTGTGGCACAACACATTGCCGGGTCAAATACTTCTAATTTTAACATTTTCATTTCTCCTTTATACTGGTGGGGTAGGGACCCCACCCTACGTCATCAATTTTTTCAAACTGTCTGTACCCTCTAATTCTTCTGCCACCCATGGAGATAGCACGGTATTTTTTGATAGTTTATTTGTAATCTCTTCAATATACGGCAACTCATACAATCCTTTTGAAATTAATATCGGGTCTTCTGTTTTTGATGCGGCAAAACTTCGGTTGATAATCCATCCGTAAGGTTCTATATTTGCTCTCCTTAAATCTTCTTGCAAAGCCTTTGCCTCATGCGTTGGCGTTGCTTCGGGTAATGCCACAATCAAAATTTTAGTAAATTTAGGGTCCCTAATTCTTGGCAAAAGTTCTTTAACCTCACTTGGCAGGTCATCAGCAGATTTAGCAACTTCTTTATGATAAGCTTCGGTTGAGTCTAATAAAAGAAGTGTATGTCCAGTTGGTGCGGTATCAAGCACGATAAATTGTTCTTTACCTTTAGCCACTGTTTTAGCAAAAGCCTGAAAGACAGCTATTTCTTCAATACAAGGTGAGCGAAGTTCTTCTTCTAATAAAGCCATATCTTCAAGCGAAATTTTGCCTGCATTTTTTTTAATAACGGAGCAAACATAATTTTCAACCTCAATTTCGGGGTCAATTCTTTCAATTTGAAGGTTTGGAACCTCTTCTTTAATCGCTTGAGTTATGTGTGCAGCGGGGTCAGTTGTCGAGAGCAATACCGAATGACCTTTTTGTGCCAGTTGAGTTGCTATCATTGCAGCCATAGTTGTTTTACCAACACCGCCTTTACCCATTGTCATTATTACACCGCTGCCGTCTTTTTCAAGTTCGTCAAGCAAATCCTGCCAAGGTTTCAATTTTTTAAATATATCTTTTGCATCTTTAGATTTCATATCAAAATCTTCTTTATTAACTGCCGTAGTTATATTTGTATCTCTGCAACATACATCTTTTAATCCATCGATACCCATAACGCCAGATGGTCTGAATAAAACCTTTGTAGTCGGTAGTATTTTCAATTCTTGGGGCATAGCTTCAATTGCAGAACTTGATTTTTTAGCGAATGCTTTTGCAATCTTATCTTCTGAATCGCTAATGAAAAGTCCGTTAATAATCAAATGCTGGTTAGAAAGTCCAACTTCACGAAGTTCTAAACTTGCCCTATTAGCTTCATTAAAGCTCATTTCTTCTGCTCTTGATACTAAAACAAGTAACGTTTTTTCAGGATTTTTCAAAGCTGTTACAACTTTTTCAAAAAGGATTTTTTGTTCAGCAAGTCCTGAAACAGGACCCAAGCAAGAACTACCTGTTTTGTTGCTCTCTATAAAACTATTCCATGCAGCAGGAAGATTTAGAAGTCTAAGCGTATGTCCTGTCGGTGCGGTATCAAGCACAACATGGTCATAATCTTTTATAGTAACCTCATCACCAACGAATTTTGAGAACTCACTAAATCCTGCAATTTCAACTGTGCAAGCACCTGAAAGTTGTTCTTCCATTTGTTGAATTGTAGCATCAGGTAAAATTCCTCTGTACGGTCCAACCATGCGCTCACGGTATTCCCCAGCAGCTTCGATTGGGTTAATATTCATTGCATACAAACCTTTTACACCATTAACTTGCGTTGGTGTTGAGTTTAATTTTGTCTCTAAAACCTCATCAAGATTAGAAGCGGGGTCTGTACTTATTAATAATATATTTTTACCTTCTTCGGCAAGCCCAACCGCAGTTGCACATGCCATAGAGGTTTTTCCTACGCCACCTTTGCCTGTAAAAAACAAAAACTGTGGTGCTTTTTTTAAAAATTCTTTCATTATATTTTCTCCCTGTATTTTTTGTATTGCCTAAAGCAACCACTAGACATTATATGCACAAAAGTTACTACTTGGCAAATTAGCCAACTAGATAGTTATGTATGCTAATTTACAAAATGCTAGTTTTAAAGTTAAATATGCTATAATATGAGAATGCAAAAAGAAATCCAAAATAAATATAAAACTCGCTCAGAAACAATGAAAGCTTTGGCACATCCGACAAGACTTTTTATTGTTGACTTTTTAGCCGATGGTGAAAAATGCGTTTGTGAAATTGTTGAACAAGTCGGCGTTGATATATCTACTATCTCAAAACATTTGTCGGTTATGAAAAATGCAGGACTTGTTGAATATGAAAAACGTGGATTGAATGTGTTTTATAAGCTTGTCTGTCCTTGTGTTTCAGAGCTGTTTATATGTTTAGAAAACATTAAAAAGCTCTAGCGTTTAATTTTAGACTGTAAATTTTTTGCAACACTATTTGGCAAATTAGCCAAATAGTAATATAATTTTAATATTGACTTACGAGGAGGACAAATGAGTAAACTTTCGGGCAAGCTAAGCTATTTGGATAGACATCTTACATTGTGGATATTTTCAGCAATGTTTTTGGGTGTAGCTATCGGGTATTTTATACCGTCTACGCAGGGTTTTATTAATAGGTTTCAAGTAGGAACAACAAACATTCCAATCGCGATTGGCTTGATATTAATGATGTTCCCGCCACTTGCAAGAGTTAAGTACGAAAAATTACACGAAGTCTTTGAAGATAAAAAGATTTTGAGCTTATCGCTTGTGCTTAACTGGATTATTGGACCTATTTTAATGTTTGCTCTAGCAATAATATTTTTACACAACTACCCACAGTATATGATTGGACTAATTTTAATCGGGCTTGCTCGTTGCATAGCTATGGTTTTGGTTTGGAATAAGCTTGCTTGCGGGAGTTCTGAATACGGCGCAGGGCTTGTGGCTTTGAACAGTATTTTCCAAGTTCTGTTTTTCAGCGTTTACGCTTGGTTTTTTATCACAATATTACCACCGTTTTTTGGACTTAAAGGCGCTGTGGTTGACGTTAGCATAAAAACAATTGCCGAAAGTGTTTTTATTTACTTAGGGATTCCTTTTATAGCAGGGTTTTTAGTTCAGAAAGTTTTAATCAAACAAAAAGGATATGATTGGTTTCACAATATTTTTATACCTAAAATTAGCCCTATAACTTTGATTGCATTACTTTTTACAATAATTGTAATGTTCAGTCTAAAAGGCGATTTGATTGTACAAATACCGTTTGACGTTGTAAGAATAGCCATTCCTCTAGCAATTTATTTTGTTGTAATGTTCTTAGTCTCGTTTTTTATAAGCAAAAAAATAGGTGCAGATTATGAAAAATCAGCCACCGTGTCATTCACAGCAGCAGGGAATAACTTTGAATTAGCAATAGCGGTTGCAATTGCAGTATTCGGCATAAAGTCAGGTGTCGCTTTTGCCTGTGTAATCGGACCATTAATAGAAGTTCCTGCACTTATCAGTTTGGTAAATTTATCATTCTTCTTTAGAAAAAAGCTATTCCATGAGGATAAAGAATGTCTTTAGTTTTACAAAGAGCCGACAGGTCTTATTTTAAAGGAATAACTCAATTGAGAAAAAAGCCCTATTTTATTACCTCAGCCAGGGCAAAAACATATAAATTTTTCGGGATTAATAACTTAAAAAGGCTTAAAGCCAATCACTACAAGCGTTTTCACCTCTCCCCTTGCGGCACTACTGTCCGAGATAATTTCAGTCAAATTCAATTAGGTTAAAACACAGTTGTTTAAAGGAACAAGATGATTTAGGCGGAGGTTTTTTCATTGATAATCTGCTAAATAATCCGTTTTTCGCAATCGTTATTAATGTTT
>CAISJE010000058.1 GCA_903885635.1 uncultured bacterium | reverse complement strand
TTGTCTGCTTGTCATGACCATACCTAATAAATCCTTTTCATTACTACCTTAAATTGATTATACCATGTAAATTGTTATTAGGCAATAGATAGGCCGCGTTTTTAGTCAGAAAATCGATGAGAGACCGAAGCAATCTTGTTCGCCTTTAGTCATGATTCGGGAGGATTGCTTCGACTGGAGTTGAAGCTTCGAACATTTTGAAAATTAAGTAATGAGTGGATTTCATGGGCTTTTAGCAAGAACCTATCGAATCAGGGCTACTTTTCCTTAGCCCTGATGGACTTGCCATGTATACCTGCTCTGACTACTCACGCCTCACGCCTCTCTTCACTTTTAAATAACTTTGTTGTAATATTCTTTTATGGATATAACTGAAATTAAGAAAATTTGGGAAGATGTGAAAGAAGAACTAGCGTTGACTATTTCGCCGTCGTCTTTTGAGCCTTGGATTTTGCCGCTTGAACCTATCGGGTTTGAGAATAACCAGTTTTCTGTTTTAACGGGGCAATCGTTCGCCCTTCAAATTGTCAGGAAAAATCATTATCAGCAAATTATTGATGCATTTCAAAAAGTTTTAGGGCACGAAATTGAATTTAAGATGGTTTTTGACGAGGAACTGTCTGCAAAACTTAAAAAACAAATCCAAAAATCAAAACAGGTTGCGGAAAAAGCAAAAAAAGAAAATCCAATTGACAACCTTGCGCAGATGCAATCGTTTTCTAATCTAAATCTGAAATACAAATTCGATAATTTTGTTGTGGGTGAAAACAGCCGTTTTGCACAGGCTGCGGCTATGGCGGTTGCCAAAAATCCGGCAAAAAAATATAACCCGCTTTTTATTTACGGAGAGTCGGGATTGGGTAAAACCCACTTAATGCAAGCGATAGGGCATTATATTGTGTTCAATAATGCAAAGCTGAAAGTCCGCTACATTAAAACGGAAGATTTTACCAACGAGCTTATTAACAATATAAGACGAGGCGGCGATATCAATGAAAGAATGTCTAAATTCCGTCAAAAATACCGAAATGTTGATGTACTTTTGCTTGATGATATTCAGTTTATTGAATCCAAAGAACGTACGATGGAGGAGGTTTTTCACACTTTTGACAGCCTACATAATAATTCAAAGCAAATTGTCATAACTTCTGACAGACCGCCAAAAGATATACCGACCTTACCTGAAAGGCTCAGAACTCGTTTTGAATGGGGATTAATGGTTGATATTACTCCGCCTGATTTTGAAACCCGTGTTGCAATTTTGGCGAATTTGGCTGACGAAATCGGGATAAAAATATCTGCCGAAGTTTTGGAATTTGTTGCACAAAATTTTAACAAGAATGTGCGCGAACTCGAGGGTGCGTTCAACAAAATAAGCGCTTACGCGAGTATCCAAAACATTGAACCTACTTTAGAATTTGCTAAAAAAGCTTTAAACTGTAGCCTAAAAGCCAAAAACATTGATATTGAAAGTATTGTAAAAATTGTTTGCAAGCATTTTGATGTTTCGCAAACCGACCTGAAAAGTACAGCACGACAACAAAAAATTTCTCATACCAGACAGATTGCGGTTTATCTAATAAGAGAATTAACGCAACTAAGCTTTGTTAATATAGCAAATTTTTTCAACAAAAAGCACCCGACTATTTTATTTTCATACGAGAAAATTAAAGAAGAAATAAAAACAGATAACAACTTAAATCAGCTAATTTGCGACTTAATGGAAAAAATTAAGGGTTAAATCCATTCCACATTAATTTCAATAACGAATACTTTTAATTTGAAAATCCTTAAATTTCTTGCTAAAATTTGTTTGTTACAGGCGATACAAAAGGATAATAATGAAAGTTGTAATATTAGGCAGTGGGCAAATGCTCATGAATTTAATAGCAGGATGTATGGATGCCGGTTGTGAGATTGTTGGGGTTTTCAGATACGATAAGGTCAGATACCCTCTGGTAGATAGATTTTTTGTGGATTTATTTAATCCTTCACTCGAATATACCTACATAAAAAGCCATAAATTATACGAAATCAACGCAAGGAGTGCAAATTCAGCCGAGTTTAAAAAAGAAATCCTAAAACTCAACGCCGATGTTGTTTTGGTCGGCACTTGGGGCGAAAAATTAAAAAAGAACATAATCAATCTTCCAAAACTCGCCACAATAAACGTCCACCCCTCTCTTTTGCCCAAATACCGCGGTCCAAACCCGTATCTACAAGCAATAAAGCATTTAGAGACCAAGTCAGGAGTTACATTTCATTTAATGGATGAAAATTTTGATACAGGAGCAATTTTGCTACAAAAAGTCGTTCCAATTGAGCCGACAGATACAGGCACAGAGTTACGTAAAAAAACAGCTTTAGCCTCAAGGGAAGGCGTTTGTGAATTATTAAAAACTTTAAATTCAGAAATAATAATCCCAATAGCACAGGACGAAAAACACGCCAGTTATTTCACCCAAATCAGCGAAGATGACGTTATGCTTGATTTTTCAAAGTCCGCACAAGATGTTTCGGCTCATATCAGGGCGTTTCACCCTTGGTTTAAGTGTTATTTTCCACATGGGAAAAACTTTTTCGTGCCAAATGCTTATGAATTAGAGATATTGGAAAATAATTCAACCCTAACAGACATCGGAACAATTATCGAAAAAGACCACAAATGTAAATCAATAACCGTTTTATGCGGAGATAACAGGTTTTTAAAGATGGAGGAAGTAAGATTATACGGATATTTGAGCCGATTTTTTACGTCGTTTTACATAAAATATATGGTCAAGAAATTTTAGTCTTTGCCTTGACTTTTTTAGCTCTGTTAATCAGTTCTTCTTTTTTTGCTTCCAACTCTCTTTGCTTACGATAACTGTAAGTTACGTAAATCACAAACCCAATTAACAGCCAAAGCGGGAACAAAAGCGAGGAGGTTTTCAAATTCCCCATGGAATAAACCATCAGCCCGCCACAAGTCAAAATCCCAAGTATCGGAAAAAGAGGTGAAAAAGGCACTCTAAAAGGTCTATGTCTGTCAGGGTCGGTTTTTCTAAGGATTAAAACAGCTGCACACACAATAATAAACGACGTAAAAGTTCCGAAATTGCAAAGCTCAGCCGAAATATTTATGTCCATAAATAGAGTTCCGATAATAACAATCAGCCCTGCGACCCAAGTCAAAACGTGCGGCGTTCTGAATTTTTTATTGATTTGCCTCATCGATTTAGGCAAAAACCCGTCTCGGCTCATTGCGTATAAAATTCTCGTTGTTCCCAACTGATAAATCAGCAAAACAGACGTCAGCCCTGCCAACGCCCCAACTGAAATAAAGCCCGCAAGCCTGTCTTGTCCAACCACTCGCATCGCATGTGCAATAGGTGCCTGAAAATCAATTTGACTATAAGGCATCATGCCTGTCAGAACAAGTGCAACGACAATATACAAAATCGTACAAATAACCAAAGTTCCGATAATCCCTATCGGCAAATCTCTTTGAGGGTTTTTAGTTTCCTCTGCCGTTGTAGAAATCGCGTCAAATCCGATATAAGCAAAGAAAATCAAAAACGCACCCATAAAAACGCCCTCAAAACCGTTAGGAGCAAAAGGCACCCAGTTTTCAGGCTTAACGTAAAATATTCCAACCACCACAAAAGAAATAATCACCAAAAGATTAAGTGCAACCATAATACTTGCAAATCTTGTGGATTCTTTTACCCCTCTGATTAAAACAACCGTCAACAATGCAACAATTAATATTGCAGGAATATTTATAGAAATCGGCAGCCCCAAAATATGCGGAATTACAACATTCGGGTCTAAATGGTCTCTTTGGCAAATAATTGTCGCTGAGCGATAATCATTAATCAGCCAAATCGGAGGATTTACAAGCCACGCAGGCAAAACATGCGAAAACCCTTTTAATAATTGAAAAAGATACCCTGTCCAAGCACTCGCAACCGTAATATTTCCGATGGCATATTCAAGCATTAAAACCCAACCGACCATCCACGCCATAAATTCGCCCATTGTCGCATAAGTGTACGTGTAAGCACTCCCTGCAACAGGAATCATGGACGCAAATTCAGAATAACAAAGTGCAGCAAATACGCACGCAACTGCCGCCACCACCATGGAAATAACAAGCGCAGGACCTGCACCGACGCCCTCTGGTCCACCTTGAGCAGCTATTCCGACAATTGTAAAAATTCCCGTTCCGACAACCGCACCAATCCCAAGGATTATCAAATCCCAAACCGTCAGGGTTTTGCTCAACTCCGATTTTTTGCCCTCTGCAATTAAATCATCGGGGCTTTTTGTCTTAAACATGTTCTTAAAAATATGTTTAAATTTAGTTAACAATTGGTTGTTGTTCATTTATTTTAATTTCTACTTCTTTTTCTTGTTCCGCTTTTAAAACTTCGGCTTTTCTGTTCTTTTTATAACCGTAATGGAAATATATTAAAGCACCAATCCCCACCCACAGCGGGAATAAAAGTGCTGATGTTGTTAAAAATTGCATTGAATAAATCATCAACCCACCACAACAGATTATACCCAAGATAGGAAACCACGGCGAAAACGGCACTTTGAACGGTCTATGTCTATCTGGGTCTGTTTTTCTTAAAATTAACACCGCAATACAAACGATTATAAACGAGGTAAACGTTCCGAAATTACACAATTCAGCCGCCACATTCAAATCAAGCGTCAGCGTTCCGATAATTGCAATAATTCCGACAGTCCAAGTCAAAACGTGCGGAGTATGAAATTTTGGATGTAATTTTTGTAATCTTTTTGGTAAAAAGTTATCTCTGCTCATTGCGTATAAAATTCGTGTTGCCGCCATCTGCAACACCAAAAGCACAGAAGTTAAACCTGCCAAAGAACCTATCGAAATAAGCCCTGCCGCCCAATCTTGCCCTGCAACAGTCATCGCATAAGCCATGGGGGCTTTTAAAAATCCCGCAGGGATTGCAACGCCGCTTGTTGCCTGCATGCCCGTAAGCACCAACGCAACCAAAACATAAATAATCGTTGTAGCCACCAACGAGCCGATAATCCCTATCGGTAAATCTTTTTGCGGGTTTTTACATTCCTCTGCCGTTGTAGATAAAGCATCAAACCCGATATATGCAAAGAAAATTATAAACGCACCCATAAATATTCCCTCAACTCCGTTTGGAGCAAAAGGAGTCCAGTTTTCAGGTTTTACAAAAAACGCTCCGACAAGGACAAACAAAGCGATTACAGACAATTTTATAACCACCATCACCCCCGCCATTTTGGTAGAATCTTTTGTCCCCTTAATCAATAGCATCGTAATTGCAACCACAATAAAAATAGCAGGAAGATTAACCGAAATCGGAAACCCATGGATTGACGGAATAACCACATTCGGGTCCAAACCGCTGTCAGTCAAGGTTTTTGTCGCTGTTCTCAAGTCATTTACCAACCAAATAGGAGGATTAGCCACCCAACTCGGAAGAAAATGTTCAAACCCTTTCAATAATTGCATCAAGTGATTTGACCAAGCACACGCAACCGCAATATAGCCAATAGCATACTCAAGCATTAAAATCCAGCCGACCATCCACGCCGCAAATTCACCAAGCGTCGCAAAAGTGTAAGTGTAAGCCCCGCCTGCAACAGGAATCATTGCCGCAAACTCTGAATAACAAAGTGCTGAAAAAACACACGCAAAAGCCGCCACAATCATGGAGGCAACAAGCGCAGGACCAGCTCCGACGCTTTCAGGGCCGCCTGCGGCGGCTATCCCGACAACAGCGAAAATCCCCGAGCCGATAATCGCTCCGATTCCAAGGATAATCAAATCCCAGACCCCTAAAGTTTTCTCAAGCCCCTCGTCTTTTGCTTGCTGAAGCATATCATCAGGCTTTTTTGTTTTAACAATATTTCTCAAAAATTGTTTGGATAAGTTTGCTCTATGTGCATTTTTTGTCATTTGTTTATATTCCGGCTTTCTCTAACTTACAGAGAGGAAATCCCAACGATTCTCTCTGTTCAACATATAATCTGGCAACGGCAGCAGCCATTGTTCTAACTCTGGTTATAAAATTAATTCTTTCATCTTTGCTTATAACCCCTCTTGCATCAAGCAAATTAAAGGTATGCGAGCATTTTAAAACATAATCATAAGCCGGCAAAACTAACTTTGCGTTAACACAATTGTCGACCTCTTTTTGGTACAAGTCAAACATTTTAAACAAAGAATCCGCTGAAGAAACCTCAAAATTGTATTTTGATTGTTCAATTTCGTTTTGCAAATAAATTTCACCGTATTTCAATTCTTTGTTCCACATAACATCATAAACAGAATCTACATCCTGCAAATACATCGCAATTCTCTCAAGCCCGTAGGTCAATTCTAACGCAACAGGACGAATTTCAAGCCCGCCGACTTGTTGAAAATATGTAAATTGTGTAATTTCCATCCCATCAAGCCAAACTTCCCAACCAACGCCTGCCGCACCTAATGTCGGAGATTCCCAATTATCTTCAACAAATCTTACGTCGTGCTTTGACAAATCTATACCCATAGTCTCCAAGCTTTTTAAATAAAGCTCTTGAGCGTCTTTTGGTGATGGTTTTAAGATGACTTGGTACTGAAAATAATGTCCCAATCTGTTTGGGTTTTCGCCGTATCGGGCGTCCGTAGGACGCCTGCAAGGTTCAACCATCGCCGTATTCCAAGGCTCAGGACCCAACGAACGCAAAAAAGTTGCGGGATTCATAGTCGAAGCCCCTTTTTCTATATCATAAGGTTGCTGAATAATACAGCCGTAATCCGACCAAAATTTAGATAAATTTAATATTAATTCTTGAAAAGATAGCATTATTTCATCCCAACTAATGTATTCATTACACTTATTACTTACCGCTTTAGTATTATAATCGTAACAAAAACATAAATCAAGAAAATAGGTTAAAAATATTAACTTATTTGACAGAAGGTTGGGATTGGGATTATTATTGGAGAGTAAAAAGGGAAAAGCAAAAAGGAAAAAGTCTTTTGGCAAACAAAATTATTATATTTTCAGGTAAACAATATTCGGGCAAGGATACCGTTGCGAAGATTTTATTGGCACAAATGCCTGATTTTAAACGTTTTGCGATGGGAGATGTTATCAAGCTTGAATACGGTAAACAAAAAGGGTTAACTTACGAAGAAATTGAAAAAAACAAGCCGATTTATCGTCAGGACTTGATAGATTTGGGCAATTGGGGCAGAAGTATTGACCCTGATTACTGGCTCAAGAAAATTATTTCTCAAGACGGCAACATAATGGTAACAGATGTTCGAGTTCCGCACGAATACGAGATTTTTAAATCCGCTGGTGCTGTTGCGATTAGGGTCGAGGCAACTCGTGAAGTCAGGGCGAAACGTGGAGAACTCGTCGGCGAAGCCGACATCACAGAAATCGGGTTGGATAACATCACTGGCTGGGACTTTGTTATCGAAAACAACTCCGACTACGAAACCCTAAAAACAAAAGCTTTTGAATTGGTGGGGAAATTAAGTTAATAATTATTGTTTAATCCTTTTTATTAATATCCTTTGCAAGTTTTCTAAAAAAACCAAATACCCGCTGGTAGTGCCACTTAGATTCTAACGATTTGTTTGGGTCATGATATATAGTCGCTGATTCGCCATTCATAAAGCATATAGATAATCTAGGAGTGCCCTTAGGTGAACTATTAATTAAATAACTTAAATCTGGATTATTTTTTAGCCTGAAATCGTAAAGTTTAAGGAAGCTAGTGTATTCTAATTCCCAAGAACTTCTATCAATGCTTTTCAAATGGGTCAATATTTTGTTTAAATAATCTGCTTCTAAGATTAAGGGTATTGTCGCTTTAATGGGCAAGGACCCAAAAATGCTATTAGCTGGTATAATATAGCGTTCTATAGTCCCAAAAGACGGGTTGCTATTGCGTTTTAGCTGTGTATGTTGTGTGGGGGGGGGGGGGGGGGTAGAACCTATTTTGTTTAACATTATTTTTTCTCCTTTTTGTTTACGCAGTTATAAAACTCCTAAATAAAATCATTTGCTAGATATTTTATCAAAAAGCACCAAAACTCGCCAAAATCAGCCCTATAATTGAAAAAATTCAATTTAATATTTCTTAACACGCTCATTTTTAACGGAATCAGTGTAACTAATCAGCAGGAACTAATCAAGGTCATGGCGAACTCCCTTGCGTCCTTGCGAGACGTCAAGCGTCGAAGGTGAGAAAAAGCTCCCACCGAAGCAATCTTTCCCGTAACTCGAATGAGATTGCTTCGTTCCTTCAACTGTTTTCCATCTAAAAGCCCTTTGTCGCAATGACGCAGAGGAGTTGTTACTTTTTTGTAACTAATCACCAGAAATCGTAACAGGTCAGCAGGAAAAAATTTCATGCAAATGGAGCATGAAAAATTGACATGAAGTGTTAAATTAATTGAATGATAGATGAAAGATGTAAAGACTGTTCATTATTCTTGGAATTTCAAGAATTAAAGAAAATGTTC
>CAISJE010000057.1 GCA_903885635.1 uncultured bacterium | reverse complement strand
CTTCTTGGCGAGTTTGCGAGCCTTAGAAGGAAGGGTGTCGACTTGTCGACGACGAGGATAGGATTTCAACACGAGTGTGCGAGTGTATGAAATCCTTGGTGGAGGGTGAAAAAGCTTACGCTGATTGAAATTAACCCTCACCCGACTTTCTAACACTCGCGGGCTTCCGCTCACGAAGAAAGTCGACCTCTCCGCAAAGGAGAGGTGAAAAGCTCGGTAAGCTTTTTGAAAATTAGTTTTTACACAGCCTGAAGGGGCGAGGGGGAAACGCTTGTAGTGATTGGCTTTAAGCCTTTTTAAGTTATTAATCCCGAAAAATTTATATGTTTTTGCCCTGCCTAAAATATCAATTTCTATTTTATTATTATTTTGTGTATAGTATAGCCTCTGTTTTTATCACTATTTTATTCATTCAGCCATTCCCTCACATATTTCGCAACATTATCAAACCCGACTAACAAATCCAAATTCTTCGGCTCAATATTTTTATGATAAAAAATCACAGGAACATATTCGCGTGTGTGGTCAGTTCCTTCAACCGTCGGGTCGCAACCGTGGTCGGCAGTGATTACAAGCAAATCCTCGTCTTTTAAATTTTCAATGATTTTGCCTAAATAAACATCAATTTCTTCAAGTGCCATTCCATAGCCTTTTGCATCGTTTCTGTGTCCGTAGAGCATGTCTGTGTCGACGAGATTGGTGAAAATAAGTGATTTGGTTGCAGGTTTATACCCCCCACCCCAACCCTCCCCCTCAAGGGGGGAGGGTGTATTGACCACGCCATCATTGTTCGTATGGGATAAATTTAACGAATAATTTTGAGGTTGCTCCCTCCCCCCTTGAGGGGGAGGGTTGGGGTGGGGGGTACTCAAGCATTTAATTTCCCCCAAATCAAGCTCGTTTTTAACAGCTTTTAGCGTTAATTCAAGCCCCTCTTTGTTATTTCCAATATGCACAGCGTGCGTTATCCCTGATTTTGAGAAAATATCTTCGATTTTACCTATCGCAATAACCTCTCCGCCTGATTGTTGAATTTCGTTGAGTAAGGTCGGTTTATGCGGGACAACCGAATAATCCCGTCTGTCTTTAGAAATTCTTGTCGGCTTTCCGTCAATTATCCGATAAGGGCGGGCTATTACGCGTGAAATATTGTATTCGCCCTCATCTAAGATTTTTCTTGAAATTTCACACCATCGATAAAGTTTTTCTAATGGGATTAAGTCAATATCGCAAGCGATTTGAAAAACACTGTCAGCGCTTGTGTAAACTATCGGATATTTTGTTTTTTGGTGCTTTTCATTCAAATCTTCAATGATTTTTGTCCCGCTTGCGGGATAATTCCCTAAAATTGCTCCGCATTGAGTTTTTTCGATAAATTTGTGAATTAATTCATTATCAAACCCTTGCGCAAAAGTAGCAAAAGGTTTATCCAAAACCAATCCTGCGATTTCCCAGTGACCTGTTGTTGTATCTTTACCCTTTGATTTTTCGGACATTATTGCATATTGGGCAAGAGGTTTTTCAACATGTTCAAGCCCTTGAAATTCCCGAATATTCCCAAGTCCGAGTTTTGCTAAATTGGGTAACTTTAAGCCGCCGCAAAATTTAGCAACATTACCAAGTGTGTTACATTCATAAACATCGTTATAGTCGGTGCAATCCGGCATTGCTCCAATACCCATGGAATCTATTACAATGATTACAGCTCTTTTCATTTAAAAACCCCGACCGCTAGTCTAACAATTCATCCAGAATCTTAGCATTATCAACCGCCTTTTGTGGGTTTGCTATTCTGGAACGTTTGATGTAATTTCTGAGGGCCTCTCTTACGAGTTCGCTTCTCGTACGTTGTTCGTCGTTTGCAATACCGTCAACTTTATCTAAAAAATCATCGGGCATTGAAATTAATATTCTAGCCATTTATTTCTCCCCTGTTAGTTTCACAATCTCATTGTACATCAATTTAATATATTTTCTATATCTTTTTTTACGATTGTAACATTGTTTTAATAATTCTTTTTTTGTACTAAAATAGATTATGTAACGACATAAATAAGGGAAGTTGAGTGAAGGATAAATATTATTTTATAGCAATAGGCGGGATAGGCATGAGCGGGTTGGCAAAATATCTTGTAGAAGATGGTTGTAGTGTGCTTGGTTCTGATATTAAACAGAATAGAAATATAATTGAGTTAGAAAAATTGGGTGCAAAGATTTTTATCGGACATGACGAGAATAATTTGCCCGAAGATTGTATAGTGGTTGCAAGTACCGCGATTAAAGAAGAAAATCCGGAATTGAAGAAAGCAAAAAAAATGGGTTTAGAAATTTTACACCGTTCTGATTTGCTCGCGAGAATTTCAAAAGGACTGTGCAAAGAAAAGAAAAAGTATTTTATCGGCTATTCGGGCACTCACGGCAAAACAACAACGAGCGGCTTGGCTTCTTATGTTTTAGAAAAAGCCGGCTTAAATCCGTCGTTCGTAGTCGGAGGGATTGTTCCTCATTTTGGAATCAATTCAAACGCAGGTTCGGGTGATTTTTTTATAGCGGAACTTGACGAAAGCGATGGGACTATTGTTAAATATCAACCTGAAATTAGTGTTATAAATAACTTGGAAGTAGACCATGTAGATTTTTATACTGACGGTTTGCAGTCTATTTTAGACACTTTTAATGTTTATTTGAGTAATTTAAAAGGAACTGCAAAAGTTTTAATCAACAACGATAATTCAGGAAATATCAAGCTTATGGAGCAAAATCAAGGTATTAACTTCATAACTTTTGGCTTAAATAAAGCTGATTATCTGATAAAAAATATTGAATTGGGAACTGAAACAACCTTTGATATTTACCATAAAGGTGAATTTTTAATCAATTTAACAACGCAAATGTTGGGCGAACACAATGTTTACAACATAGCCGCAGTTGTGGCAAGCTTAAACGAAACAGGCGTTAATCTTGATTTAATTAAGGAACATTTTTACACGTTCAGCGGTATGGGCAGACGTTTTCAGCTATCAGCCGAATTCGACGGGATTAAGGTTTATGATGATTACGCCCATCACCCGACAGAAATTAAAGCGACCCTTTCTTCAATGAAAGTTATAAAAGATAAAAATGTTATTGCCGTGTTTCAGCCGCATAGATACAGCCGATTCCATGGGCTTTGGGAAGAGTTCTTAAATTCATTCGAGGGCGCGGACAAAGTCTTCATAACAGATGTTTATTCGGCTTCTGAGGCACCTATAGAGGGCGCAAGTTCAGAAAAATTCACACAGGAGTTGTCTGCTAAAATTCCTTGCGAACATTTAAAAGGTTCCGTGAGTGAAGTTGCAGAACAACTGTTGCCAAAATTAAAATCTAATGATATTGTTATAGGGTTAGGCGCAGGAACGATTACAACTTTGGGCAAGGAACTTTTAAGCCTGAGTAACGGAGCAAAAGTATAGTGGATATTGAAGTTAAAAAAAATTATCCTGTTAAAAATCTGACCTCATTCAAAATAGGTGGGGCAGTCGATAAATTGTATTTTCCAAAAACACAACAGGAATTTATTTATCTTCTAAAAACATTGCATAATCCCATTGTTGTCGGAAGTTGGTCAAATGTTTTAATTTCTTCTGATGGAATTAGGGGAAATGTCATAAGTACCGCCAATCTTGATAAAATAGAGGTTAAAGGCACTAAAATCTTTGCAGATTGCGGCGTTAAAGGTCCAAGATTATCACAAATAGCTTTGGAGCATTCACTTTCGGGATTTGAATTCATGATTGGATTTCCGGGTTCTATCGGAGGAAATATTTACATGAACGCCTCCGCGCACGCACAATCAATAAGTGATTTTTTGGTAAGCGTTTGCGTTTTTGATATGAACAAAAAAGAAGTTTTTAATCTTGAAAAGAAAGCTTTGGATTTTGCTTATAGAACTTCTATTTTACAAAAAATGCCTTATATTTTGCTTTCAGCTGAATTCGAGTTAAAAAAAGTTGATAAATTTCAAATAGAATCACTTATAAAAAGGAATTTGGAATTTAGAAAAACACATCAACCAACTTTGTCCATGCCAAATGCGGGCAGTGTTTTTAAAAATCCTGAAAACGACTCTGCAGGAAGATTATTGGACAAAGTTGACGCAAAAACTTTTCATATCGGCGGAGCAAAAGTCTGGGAAAACCATGCCAATTTCGTTGTAAATGCGGGTGAAGCGACATCAAGCGACGTAATTGAACTTATGTTTAAAATGTATAGTGCGGTAAAAGATAAGTATACAATAAAATTATGTCCGGAAATAAGATTTTTGGGAGAAAAAACTCAACGAGAGGAAGATATATGCAATATAATGTACAATCAAAAATGAGGATGCGGAAAAATCCAAAAAATGACAGTTTTTTGAGATTTTTCAAGTCCGATCTTGGAAGTGCTCGCACCCATACCGGCTGCGGGATAGCCGGTGGTATGGGTGCGAGCCGGACAAGGGAGCTTGCGAGAAAAATTCCTAATTTTTCCGCAAGCTCAATAGACAAAAACGCTAAAATAGCCGTTTTGTGCGGTGGAATGTCATCTGAAAAAGAAGTTTCAATGCGCTCGGGCAAAAATTGTCACGCTGCACTTTTAAGATTAGGCTTCAAAAATACCATAATGATAGATGTTCAAGAAAATATAGCCGAAAAATTGAAAAGTGAAAAAATTGAATATGCCTACAATGCGCTTCACGGTAAATACGGAGAAGACGGCTGTATACAGGGTCTTTTAGAGATATTAAAAATCCCTTATTCAGGATGTGGCGTAATGTCAAGTGCGGTTTGTATGAACAAAGAGTATACAAAAAAAATCCTGTCCACTGATAATGGTATTCCGTTGATAAAATCTGTTTTTGTCCGTAAAGGCGAGGATGTTTTAAAAGTGGCAGGCACCCTAAAATATCCGATGATGATAAAACCTGTTTCTGAGGGGTCTAGTTTTGGAATGAACAAAGTTTTAGATGATCAAGAGCTTATAAAAGCAGTGGAAGACGCTCAAAAATTTAATCCTGATGTTTTAATTGAAGAATATTTGGTCGGAATTTGCGCAACTGTAGGGGTTTTAGAAAATGACGGAGAGGTCTTTGCTACAGAAATTTTGGAGCTTAGACCTAAAAATGAATGGTATGATTATGAGGCAAAATATACAAAGGGTATGACGGAATTTATATTGCCTGCGGAACTTTCAGCTGAAATGACTCAAAAAGTTAAACAGCTTGCAATAAAAGCCCATAAATTAGCAAATTGTTCGGGGGTGTCAAGGGTTGATTTCCATATTGTCGAAAACATTCCATACATTCTTGAAATAAATACCAGCCCCGGAATGACGGATACGAGTGATTTACCTGCTCAAGCCGCTTGCATGGGGATTGATTATGACACATTGGTGTTGCTAATATTAAACAGCGTAGGTTTGAATAAGTAATGACGGAAAACGAAAACGAATTTAAAAATAAATATGATGACAACGACGAGCAAAATTTGAGCCGATACGCCACTCAACGTCGGTTGCAAAAAAATCAGATGGAACGCAAAATTCGCCAAAGCCAAATGTGGCTAAAACGTTTTCGGTATTTTACAAGATTTGCGATTATTATTTTGCTTGCCGTCTTCGGATACGCGTTGTTGAAATTACCTCAATGGTATTTGAATAAAAATATTTTCAATTCTTTTGACAATAAATCACTTGAAATTTTGAACAATAAAATTGTACCCTCATATAAAATATTGGCGGCACTAAGACGGACAGATGTGCCTAATATCCCAATATACAGGCTTGAAACAGATGATATTAAGCATAATATTATGCAGCTTGACCCGATTGAGGATGTTTATATCCGAAGATTTTGGTTCCCTGCGAGATTGCAGATAATTGTTGAAGAAAGAGTGCCTATTTTGACAATTTCTCCTAGCGAAAAAGTTGCACCGGTCGGATTTTTTGCCCGTGGAGGAAAACTTATCGGCAGAGATTACATGCCTTTACCAAAGGCTTTTAAGACAATTTTGGTTCTTTCTTACGGTGCGAGGGGAGATGACTACAGGAACTGGAATAATGAAAAAATTAAGCTTATAGAAAAGGTTGCAAAGGCAGTAACGGTAAACTCAAATGAAGAAGTTGAGTATATAGATTTTAGAACTCCAAAAGATGTTTATGTAAAAGTTAAAACGGCGAACATAAGGCTTGGAGAATTGGACGATACGGTTTTTGATAGAATAAACAGAATCCCATCAATTTTACCTCAAGTTAAGACATTAGATAAAAAAATTAAATATGTTGACCTGCGCTGGAAAGATGCAAATTATATTAAATTAGGGTAAATTAATACTAAAGCGGGCGAAATTCGATATCGAATTTCGCCCGCTTTAGTATAGCTTAAAACTATTTATTATAACAACTGTTTTGGTTTATTAAATTCAACAAAACTTCATTTGCTTTTTTTAATTGCTTATCATCTTTATTTTTAATATCTTCATCACTCAATTCAACTAAAATATCAGGAGCAATTCCTTTTTTGTTAATATCAGTGCCATTAGGGGTCAAGTATTTTTGGATTGTAATGTTTACGCCTGAATTATCAGGGAGTCTGTTAATTTCTTGAACCAGCCCTTTTCCGAAAGATTTTTCACCGACAAGAACCGCGCGCTTGTTGTCTTTAAGCGCACCGCTCAAAATCTCGCTTGCGCTCGCTGAACCTTTATTAATCAGAACCACTAACGGTTTATTTGTAACCGGCATTCTGCTTGCCTTTTGGGTTTCTTTGTAGCCGTCTCTATCCACGGTACTTACGATTATTCCATTAGGTAAAAGTAAGTTAGAAATATATATCGCATTTGTCAAAAGCCCACCTGGATTTGAACGAAGGTCGATAATAAATCCTTTTTTATTTCTAAATTTGATTAAAATATCTTCAAATTCTTTACCTGCATTTTTGCTGATAAAAGAACTTAATCTTATATATCCAACATCCTCTGAAAGGTTAACATTATTAGGGATTTTTGTCGATACTGCTTTCAATTCAATTTCTTTTCTGACAATTGTATACTTTTGAACAGCATCTTTTCTTTTAACCAAAAGGGTTACGGTAGTACCTTCTTCACCACGAATTTTATCCGCAGCTTTATCAATTGTAATTCCTTTTGTACTTATGCCATTAATTTCAAGAATTTCATCCTCTGCCAAAAGTCCGGCTTTTTCCGCGGGAGAATCTTCTATCGGTGCAATTACCATCAACTTGCCTTCTTTTGTAGCAATTTGTATTCCGATTCCTTTTAAAGAGCCTTTGATAGAGCTTGTTTCTTCAGCGAAATCCTTGGGGTCCAAAAATTTTGTATAAGGGTCATCTAAGCTTGCTATCATAGTACCTATAGCGACATAAGCATCGTCGTCTGTTTTGATATAATTGTCATATTTATGCCTCCAAGAATCCCAATCCTGCATGTTGTTCGTTTGATCAACATATTTCATGTTAATTAATCGCCAAACATTGTCATACAATTCACTTGGCTGGTACGCAAATGCTACACTGCTAAAAACAAAAGAAAGGACAATCCCTAACACAACAGCAAACGGCGTCTGCTTTTTCAAATTCAGTTTTAAATTCATCAAATACACTCCTCAATTCTTTTCAGATAGAATAAATCTCTACTCATCCTAAACTTATCTTATAATATTATTACACACATAAATATTATGATGTAATTTCCCAAAAAATGTTTCAATGATTTGTAATATTTTTTTTTTGAGGTAATATAGAGGTGTTAATAATAGCAAATAATAAGTGAGGAAAATTATGCACGAATACGTATTTAAGATGAAAAAAGGCGACATCGAAATAGAACTTAAATCGGATGATTTAGAATTTGTGGAACAACAACTTAACAAATGGCGTGAAGATATCATGCAAAAAGGTTAAGGATAGAAAAAAATATGTCTAAATATACTTTCACATTCAGAAAAGACGATATAATCGTTGAGTTTGTCACAACTGACAAAATAGTAGTTGAAAACCAGTTTCAAATTTGGGTGGATTGTGCATCTGATTATACCTGCACTCATCCGTCAAAACCCAAAAAGGTAACTCCACCGCCACCACCGCCATCACAACCGGTGGTTTCTGAACCGATTAAAACAGAAGAACCACCGCAACAACACAAAGAAGAAGTCAAACAAGAAGCGGAAACGGAAGCAGAAGCGGAAAAAACTGAAGTTTTTGATAAGGCATCAAGCCTGCTGAAAACTATTAATTCTATTCAAAATCCTTCGGAGGAAGAAAAAATAATTCCTGAGCCTGTTGGTTTTGAAGCGGTTTTAGAAAAATCCATTGAAAATCCGACTTTTGAGCCGACGCGAGTTAAAGATCAGGTATTTTTAAATTTAATACATTCTAAAAATACTACAGATAAATTTCATTATTTAGTCATTACGGCTTATTATTTGTCAGAATTTGAAAAGATGGAAAGATTTTCATTGAAACAAATTAATGCAAAATTAATGCAAAATCTATCAGCAGTAATAGATCATACAACATTGCAAGAGGCAATCAGTCAAAATCTAATAGAGTTGGTGCCTGATTTAACAGGCGCATCTGAAGTCGGTGAGTATAGATTAACTCACACCGGCGAAGACTTTTTTGCGAACAAAATATAAAGTTCTTTTATTTTAAGCTACGCAGAAATTATTAATACCACTTCTACTTTTCTGTTTTTTGAACGAATATTCCTCTGCTTACAGTTCACTAGTTCAAATATTTAGAGAAATTAATATTTGATGATTTTCCCTTGAAGTTTGGATTATTAGTTGATATTATATAAGAGCTTACACGCTTTTATTGAAAGGAACATAAAAATGGTTTTAGAAATGACTTTCCCGCAGGCTGAAAGAGCTATTAATCCGACTCATGACATAAAACTCTTTGCGGGGCGTTCAAATCCTGCTTTGGCTCGTGAAATAGCAAACTACCTTGGAACAACAGTTGGACCGATGATTATAAAGAATTTTGCGGATGGCGAAATTTATGTTCAAGTAAAAGAAAGCGTTAGAGGTGATGACGTATTCATAATTCAACCGCTTTGTAATCCTGTTAATGAAAATTTAATGGAATTATTAATTATTATTGATGCATTCAAACGTGCAAGCGCAAAAACAATTACTGCGGTCATACCTTATTACGGATACGCAAGACAAGATAGAAAAACATCTGGACGCGAGGCGATTACTGCAAAACTTGTTGCTGATTTATTGACAACAGCAGGAACTGATAGGGTTTTGGCGATGGATTTACATACAGGGCAAATTCAGGGATTTTTCAATATTCTTGTTGACCATATTTTTGCAACCCCGATTTTAGTTGATTATATCAAAAGATTGGGACTTAATCCCGATGATATGGTTGCGGTAAGCCCTGATACAGGCGGTGTTCCGAGAACCAGATATTTTGCAAAGGAATTGTCATGCTCACTTGCCATTATTGACAAACGCCGTGATAAACACAATGAGGCCATTGCTTCACATGTTATCGGGGAAGTTAAAGACAAAGTTTGTATAATGTTTGATGATATAATCGACACAGCAGGCACAATTTGTGAAGCGGCTAGGCTACTTGTAGAAAAAGGTGCAAAAGAAGTTTATGTTTGCGCTGCACACCCTGTTTTTTCAGGCCCTGCAATAGAACGACTCACAAATTCATACATTAAAGAAGTAATTGTAACAAACACAATTCCTTTGGATACCTCAAAACTGCCTGAAAAAATTAAGCAACTTTCTGTTGCACCTCTTTTGGGTGAAGCTATTTCCAGAATTCATGATGATGAATCGGTAAGTTCTTTATTTGGATTTGAAAAAGAACTTAAAATGTAAATTCTTAGATAATTAATTTTTCGTTAATAACTTGAGTTTTTTTTGATTTTTATATATGATATTTATATGTAAAAAGAATAGGAGCTGTCATGTTTGAACGTTTTACCGAAAAAGCTATAAAAGTTATAATGTTAGCACAAGAAGAAGCTAGAAGATTGGGTCACAATTTTGTAGGGACTGAGCAAGTTTTACTTGGGCTTATAGGCGAAGGTACAGGAGTTGCAGCCAAAACCCTCAAGTCTATGGGGGTTAATCTCAAAGATGCAAGGATGGAAGTTGAAAAAATTATCGGCAGAGGTTCAGGATTCGTTGCCGTTGAAATCCCTTTTACCCCAAGAGCAAAAAGGGTTTTAGAACTGTCATGGGATGAAGCAAGGCAGCTCGGACACAATTATATTGGGACAGAACACCTCTTATTAGGTCTAATAAGAGAAGGCGAGGGAGTTGCCGCACGTGTTTTAGAAAATTTAGGCGTAGATTTAAATAAAGTCAGAAGCAATGTCGTTAAAATGCTTGGCGAAAGCAAACCTCAAGCTGTCTCTTCAGGAGGCGGAGCATCATCTTCAAGCAAAGCGAAAACTCCAAGTCTTGACGAATTCGGGACGGATTTGACGTTGGCGGCTCAAGAATTAAGATTAGACCCTGTTATCGGCAGAGAAAAAGAAATAGAACGTGTTATTCAAATTCTTGCAAGGAGAACAAAAAATAACCCTGTGTTGTTGGGCGAACCCGGCGTTGGAAAAACGGCTGTTGCTGAAGGACTTGCAATAAGAATTGTCAATGCAGAAGTTCCCGACATTTTAGAGGGTAAAAAAGTAATCCAATTAGATATGGGGCTTTTGGTTGCGGGAACAAAGTATAGAGGGGAATTTGAAGAACGTCTCAAAAAAATAATGGATGAAATCAGGCAAGCGGGCAATGTCATTCTCGTAATTGACGAAATGCACACACTTATCGGTGCGGGTGCGGCAGAAGGTGCAATTGATGCGGCGAATATATTAAAACCGGCATTATCTCGTGGCGAAATTCAGGTTATCGGTGCAACAACACTTGATGAATACAGAAAATATGTCGAAAAAGATTCGGCTTTAGAAAGACGTTTTCAGCCGATTATTATTGAAGAACCCTCCGTTGACGAAACGATTGAAATTATTAAAGGGCTTCGTCCGAAATACGAAGAACATCATAAACTTAATATCTCAGACGAGGCTATTATCGCGGCTACAAAATTGTCTTACAAATATGTAACTGACAGATTTTTACCAGACAAGGCAATTGACGTAATTGATGAAGCAAGTTCAAAGGTAAGGCTTCAAGTCAGTTCGCTTTCTCCTGAAGGTAAAGAGCTTGATAAAGAGCTTCGCGGATTAATTAAAGAGAAAGAAGAAGCGATTAGAAACCAAGAATTCGAAAGAGCCTCTCAACTTCGCGATGAAGAAGCTGAAATGAAAGACAAAATTCGTGAAATGTCTGCAAAATGGCGAGAAGAACATGAAGCAAACAAGCCAACCGTGGGCGAGGAGCATATTGCTGAAGTAATCTCAACCATGACAGGTGTTCCTGTTACAAAGCTTACTGAAGGTGAAAGTGAAAGATTGTTAAAACTTGAAGATACACTACACCAAAGAGTAATAGGTCAAAGTGATGCGGTTGTGTCAATTTCAAAAGCTATAAGACGTGCAAGAGTAGGCTTAAAAAGCCCTAATAGACCGATTGGAAGCTTTATTTTCTCTGGTCCGACAGGGGTGGGGAAAACCGAACTTGCAAAAGCGCTTGCTGAATCTATGTTTGGCTCCGAAGACAATATGATAAGAGTTGATATGTCTGAATTTATGGAAAAACATTCAACGGCAAAACTTATCGGTTCGCCTCCCGGATATGTCGGATATGATGACGGTGGACATTTGTCAGAAATTGTTCGTAAAAAACCTTATTCGGTAATTCTTTTCGATGAGATTGAAAAAGCTCACCCTGATGTGTTTAATGTCATGCTCCAAATCTTGGATGACGGAAGATTGACAGATTCTAAAGGGCGCCATGTTAATTTTAAAAATACAGTAATAATTATGACTTCAAACGTTGGTGCAAGTATGATTGCTTCTCAATCTAGGCTTGGATTCTCCACAGCACAAGACGAAAAGAAAGATAAGTACGAAAAACTAAAAGATACGGTTATGGAAGAACTGAAAAAAGCGTTCCGTCCTGAATTTTTGAACAGAATTGATGATATCATTGTATTTGCTCATCTTTCTAAAGACGAAATCAGACAAATTGTTGACTTGATGTTGAAAGATTTATTTAAGCGCTTGGCTGAAAGAGATTTATCGATTGAAGTTACCAATGAAGTTAAAGATTTCTTGGCAAAAGACGGATATTCCGATACTTATGGTGCAAGACCGTTGAGAAGATTAATCCAGAAGAAAATCGAAGATGTTCTTGCGGAAGAAATTCTCACGAACAAATATGCCGCGGGCGACACTATTATTTTAAAAATGGAAGATGACAAAATTGTATTCGCTAAAGACAATAATCCTCCAAAGAAAAAAGAAGAAGAAGTTGTTAAATAAAGCCTGACAATTCCCTGTTACCTGTTGTTGGGTTAGAAAATCCAGCCTACTTTTTCGATTTAAGCTAGCTTTAGCTGCGTTCAGATTGATATTTTAACCCTATAGTTCCGGCAAATCACCTTTTACGTCGGCTATTTCATCTGAACCCAAATCGAAAACTTCATGTAATATTTTTAATGACCGTGAAGCATCTTCTTTGTCGACAATACAACTTATTTTAATTTCGCTTGTTGAAATCATTTTTATGTTTACGCCTAAATCTGCGATTGTTTCAAACATTGTTGCAGCAATCCCCGGTCTATCAACCATGCCTGCACCAACAATCGAAATTTTTGCAATATTTTCATCAACTTGGATTGATTTTGCGCTTAAGTCGGTCTTTATTTTATCCAAAACACTCCGCGCGCGAACAACATCCGCTTTATCAATCGTAAAAGCAATATCGTTAGTATTGGAAACTGTTCTTGCGTAAGATTGGATAATCATATCTACTGAAATATTTTCTTTTGCAAGAGCTCCGAAAAGTCTCGCCGCATTACCCGGAACGTCAGGAACATCACAAATGACTATTCTTACTTGGGATAAATCTGCCGCTACGCCTGTTACAGGTTTGTATATTTCCATGTTTTTTGCTCCTATTATTAAGGTTCCTAAATTATCTAAATTAAAAGTGCTTCGCACTCTCAACGGCACATTGAACTGTTTCGCCGTTTCTACCGAGCGCGGATGAAGAACATTCGCTCCAACCCTTGCAAGTTCAAGCATTTCTTCGTAAGAAATATTTTCCAACTTGGATGCATTCGGAACTATTCTCGGATCTGTCGTGTAAACACCCTCTACATCGGTATATATGTCGCATCTTGAGGCTTTTAGCGCCGCCGCGAGAGCAACCGCTGAAGTATCAGAACCTCCACGACCAAGGGTTGTTATTTCGCCGTCCTCTGTTATGCCTTGAAATCCTGCTACTACTATTATATTTTCCGCTTTTATATTTTTTTTCAATTTGTCTGTTTTTATATCGATAATTCTTGCTTTTTGGTGAACGTCTTCTGTGATTATCCCTATCTGCATTGCGTTTAAGCTCACCGCGTTGTAGCCTTTTGCCTGAATTGCCATTGTTAAAAGTGCTATGGAAACGCCTTCTCCGGTAGAAAGAAGCATATCCATTTCTCTGGCTGAAGGATTTGGATTGATTTCTTTGGCAAGTTTAACCAAATAATCGGTAGTATGACCCATCGCAGAAACGGCAACTACTACATCATTTCCCAGTTCTTTTTCTTTTATTACGGCATCGGCTACTTTTTTTATCTTATCAGTGTCTGCTAACGAGGTGCCGCCGAATTTTTGTACAACTATTTCTTTCATTTTTACTTAACTTTTAAAAAAAGTCTTATTACCTTTCTTAATTTTCACCATTCAATCTCGCCTCTAATTCTTTTTTTCTTCAATATATTTAAAGGAGTCGGGATAATCTTTTTCTATCTTTTGAGCAATTTCCATTGCTCTTTCCACATTATAGTCAGAAATATTTTTTTTGGCAAGTAGATAATTTACATAAAACAAAAGATTTAAACACTCTAGGTTTTTATCATCTATCTTATACGCAGTTTGTAACTTTTTTAGCGCCTGTTCATAATCATTCAATTCCAATAAAAATTTTGCGTAATCAATATAAACCTGCACCGTCTCCGGTTGATATTCTACAGCTTTTTGATAATATTCTCTCGCTTTGGGAGTATTTCCGTCCAGAAGATAAGCATTAGCTATTTTTCGGTAATTCCCCACTATTTTTGCCGAATATTTTAGGACAAGAGAGAAGTATTTTATCGCCTCTTTATAATCTTTTTGGTCAAAACTAATTTGCCCCAAGCAATCTAAAGCTGAGGTGTTTTGAGGGCTAAGTTCAAGTGTTTTTTGCATAAATATTGTTGCATTATCATAATCTTTTAGTTTATAATATGAAATCCCCAGATATGCAAATCCGAGTTCATTTTCGCCATCAATCTCAATGGCTTTTTGAAATTTCTCTTTTGATTCTTCATAATGCCAGAAGGTCTGCAACGAAATCCCCCACGAAATGAGCAAATAATAGGTTGTATTACATTCTTGTTGCCCCAATTCATAGTACTTAAAACATTCTGATTCATTGTTTAAATTCATATAATTTTCGGCAATAAGCATGTATGTTTCAATTTTTTTAGGATAGATTTTAATTGATTTTAATGCGTAAGAAAGACTTTCGGTGTAGTCATTTTCGCGAAAATAAATATACGCAAGATAATAAAAAGACTCATAATGATTAGTGGCGATAGATGTTATTGTTTTAAATTTTTCTTTTGCCTTTTCAATATCCTCAAGCTCAATATCCACGAGTCCTAAAAAATAAAGCGCCGTAAAATTTGAACTGTTAGATTTACAAGCTCGCTGAAATTTTTCTTTTGCCTGTGGAAATTTCTTTTGTCGCATCAGCGATATACCCCAATTCAAGACGACATCCGAATTATTGGGTTCTATTTTTAAAGCCTGAATAAAATTTTTTTCTGCCGCATTATAGTCTTTCATTTCTATCAATACATTCCCCAAAAAACAATATGCCTTTGCACTGTTATTATCAAGTCTTAGCGCTTTGATGTAAAATTCTTTCGCTTCCTCATATTTTCGCTCTATCAGTTTCAATACCCCCAGATTTATATAAGCTTCGGGCGTTTGATGCGCCATAAGGGTTGAGGAGACCAATTTGCGTTCAGCCTCCTCAAAATTTCCACATTCAGCAAAATATATTCCCCAATTAACGTAAGCAATAGCGGGCATATATGGATTTTGAACAACCTTTTTGTAATCGTTAACATCAAAATCCAATTTTTTAATCCGTTCAATAATTTTTTTTAGGAATTCAAAAGACAATCCACAACCTCTCTAAATGCCCCGTTGCCTCCAAATTCATTCGTAATTTGGATACCCTCGACTTTTTTAACTGAGTGTGTTGAATTGGGGACTGTTATTTTTGTTGATGCAAAATTTAAACAATCGATATCGTTAATATCATCACCTATATACAAAAATTCAGATTGTTTTAAACAGTGTTTTTGTACCATTGCCCTTAAAACATCTATTTTTAGGCGAATATTTTGGTGAGTTTCTTTTAAATCAAATCGTTCTGCCAACAGGTCTATCAGCGGATTTTTTTCACCTGAAATAAAAGCCAAGTCAAATCCGGCTTTTTTTAATATTGAAACGCCCATAATATCTTTGAAATTAATCTTTCTCGATATTTTTAAATCCTCATCTACGTAAATGCAATTGTCGGTCATTATACCGTCAAAATCGGATATAATCATTTTAATTGTCTTAGGTATCTTTAACGTCGACATTGTTTCCTTCTTGGTGTCTTAATTATAAATATTTTTTATGTACATCAAATTTTTCAGCTTGTTCTTGTTCTTCACTTTTAATTTCATCTTGAGGTTCTGCAATATACTCAAATTCTTTAATTAAGTTAATTGAATCTTGTCCCACCCCTATTAGAAAACGTTTATTATTAAGTTCAATAACATGTAAGCTTTTCCCCTGCCCTAATTGAGTAGTGGAGAGCACAACAGCTTTATTTAAGTCATAATTTTTTAATTGTTCTTGCACTGTCCTTGCACCTACGATATTTAATTTTGAATAAATTAATCCGGTTATATAAATCAAAAATATTACGAAAAGTAATGCGAAAACTATAGACATAATCCCCGGTTCATTTGCGTGTGTTTTTAAAGATTTTTCCAATTCAGGACTTACCGCTTCTGTTATACAAAGGGCTTTTTGTACCGTAAGGATAAATATACTCGTTATTAAAAATAAATATTTTTTCATTTAAAACCCCTTAATTCTGATAAATATTACACAATATAATAAATGTTTGCTATAATTATTTTAGCATAAAAAGTAAGGAAATCTCACATGCTATGGTACGCAGTTAATCTTTTCATAATTTTAATATTTATTTTGTTATTATTAGTTTTTAAAAAAGCAGATAAAAAATGGTCCAAAATAAATGATTACTTGGGCATGGTTACGAATACAGTTAATTCTGTAAGATATGGAAATCTGGCAACTAAAATAGAAAAACTTGAGAATACGAATTATAAAAACCTGTCAGAGAGCATAAATAGGATGGTTGAAACGCTTAATGACAGAGAAAAAATGATTGTTGAATATCAAAATGAACTCACTCGTCAGAATAAATTTTTAGAAGCCGTCATAAACTCACTTTCTGATGGGATTTTAATTATAGATGATGATTATAATATCCTCAGAGTAACTCCGCAAATTGTCAATTGGTTTGGTGAAGACGGTAAAAAATTAATGGATAAAAATATTCTTGATTACATCCGCCCGAAGAAAAATATAAAATGTGAAAAATTTAAAGATGATGAGATTTTTATAAAAAATAATTCAGCCGCCTATTTTGAAGCAACCGCAATGAAATTAGTTCTTGAGGATAAAAAAAAGAGATATGTTATTATCATCAAAAATACAACAAACCAACAAGAATTAGAAAAACTTCGAGAAGACTTCGTTGCAACGCTAACACACGACCTTAAAGTGCCGATTGTCGCAGAATCTAACATTTTAGATTTTCTTATCAACGGCAAATTCGGTGAGATTAATGAAAAGCAGCACGAAGCAATCTCCAATATGAAAGATTGTAATCAAGAGCTTTTGGAGCTTGTTCAAATCCTGCTTGAAACTTACAAAATTAACGAGGCCGGCATAGATTTAGATAAAGAAAATATAGATTTGGTTTCTTTTATAAGAACAATTGTTGATGAAATGCAATCAATAGCCGAAAAATCGGGTTTGAAAATAGTTTTTAATCCACAAAATAATTTGACGGTTTTTGCGGATAACATTCAACTTAAAAGGGTTGTAAAAAATCTTATCCAAAATGCTATTTCACACAGTGATTCAAGCAAAGATGTTAACATTGCAATCAGCCAAATCCCGAATTTTATTACCATAGGTATTATTGATTATGGTAAGGGAATTACCAAAGAAAATATAGACAAAATTTTTAATAAATATTATTCTACAGCCAAAAAATTTCGTAAAATCGGTACTGGATTGGGACTTTATCTTTCACAACAAATCATTAAATCTCACAACGGCGAGATTGTTGTAACGAGTGAAGAAAATGTCAACACCGAGTTTTGTATAAAATTGCCGAAGAATTGAAGTTCTATTGCTTAAAGTAAAATTCGTCTTGCTTCATTCTGTCAATTACGGCTTGCAAATTTTCATCACTGCAAACGATTGAAATCCTAAAAAATCCTTCGCCATATTTCCCGAACGCATGCCCCGGAACAACCACAATCCCCGATTTTTGCATCAAATCATCACTAAATTCTTTTGAGGTATTGTATCTCGCAGGAATCGGCAACCACAAATAAAATGTTGCTTCAGGAACATTCAAATTATCCATATCCCAGCCCAATTCTTTTAAACCTTTGACCAAAATTTTCTGTTTTTTCTTGAACCCTAAATTCGCTTCTTTAATATATTCTTCACCTTCTTGTGAATTTATAACCTCAGAAGCCGCTTTTTGTAAAACCTTAAAAAGCCCTGTGTCGATAGTTGATTTAAGCTTTCCAAAAGTAGAAACGGCCTCCGCATTTCCGCAAATCCAACCCAATCTCCACCCTGTCATCGCATAAGGTTTTGAGAAACTAAAAAATTCAACCGCAATATCTTTTGCACCTTCGATTTGCAAAATGCTTGGCGGACGGTTATTTTCATCAAAATACATATCAGTATAAGCCGCATCAGAAATCAAAAGAATTTGATGTTTTTTACAAAATTCTACGATTTTTTCTAAATATTCAAAAGTTGCAGTAGCACCAAGCGGATTGTTCGGGTAGTTTATAATCAACGCTTTAACTTTTTTTTCATCATAGCCGTCTTTTTTCAAGTCCTGAAAAATTTCTTCCATATCAGGCATGAAATTATTCTCAAAAGTAAGCGGAAT
Organism: uncultured bacterium; assembly: GCA_903885635.1. Lineage (GTDB taxonomy): Bacteria > Cyanobacteriota > Vampirovibrionia > Gastranaerophilales > Gastranaerophilaceae > CAIPUE01. The sequence continues at coordinate 11,740 of CAISJE010000057.1, read as the reverse complement.
TGAATAAGCCAACCCACCTGAAACTTTTATCATTTCTTTGTAAGAGGCGTATCCTGGGTCTGGAATTAGTATAATATCCTTATCAAAATCGTTTTTTGTCGGATTAATTAATCCTCTAATAAGGTTTGCAATCCCTTCTTTTGAGCCGATTAGGGAAAAAATCTCTTTTTTAGGGTCTAGTTCGACGCCGAAACGTGCTCTCATGCGTTTTGCGATTGCCTCAAGATAAAAAGCTTCACCTTTTGGGCAGGAATATGAATGAATTCCTTTAATCTCCAAAGCTTCTTTCAATTTATCAATAACAAATTGAGGAGGATTTTTGACAGGCGCGCCCATTGACAAAGAAATCGGGCTTCTGTTTTTTGCCTCAAGCTCAGGTTTTAATCTTGCGGCTTCTTCTGTTATCTGAAACATAATATAAGTTTCAAGCGATTGTACATATTGATTAAACAATTCTTTCATACTTTCTCCTAATAGTTTTTTTTTATAATATTATTTATCGGTCAGGCTTGAAAAAGATTTCCTAAAGAGCCAAGTATTGAACCTTGTTCCGTACTTGTTCCACCTGTTTTCGTTGTTACCGAATATAATCTGTTTGCCAATCTGCTTATTGGTAAAGATTGTAACAATACCGTTCCAGGACCTCTTAAAGTCGCGTAAAATAACCCTTCACGACCAAACAACATTGATTTAACCCCTTTTACCATTTGAATATTATATTCAATATTTTGGGTCATTGCCACAATGCAGCCTGTATCAACTCGGAGAGTTTCTCCTCTTTGTAAATCTTTCTTGATGATTGTTCCGCCTGCGTGAATAAAGACAAGTCCATCACCCTCCAGTTTTTGTAGGATAAAACCTTCACCACCAAAAAAGCCCGCTCCGATATTTTTTGTAAACTCTATCCCTAACGAAACGCCTTTTGCGGCACATAAAAAAGAATCCTTTTGGCATATTAATTTACCGTTTACTTTTGTAAGGTCGATGGGGATTATTTTCCCCGGATAAGGTGCTGAAAAAGCAACTTTTTGCTTATCTTGACAATGGTTTGTGAATACGGTCATAAAAAGACTCTCTCCTGTTATCAACCTTTTCCCTGCCCCGAGCAAGGACGATACTAAATCTTTATTTTGGCTAGAGCCGTCTCCAAATATAGTTTCTACTTCAATCCCATTTTCCATATAAGTCATTGAACCAGCTTCTGCAACAACGCTTTCTTGTGGGTCAAGTTCAATTTCAACTAATTGCATTTCTGCACCTAATATTTTGTAATCTACTTCATCTGCTATCGCCATTTTTAACTCCTTATTTTGGTGAACACTTTTACTACATTAACATATTTGACAAGTCGGGTCAAGCATGTTATATTTCTATCGGAATAGTTTTAATGGAGATTTATTATGGATGTTAATATTGTAACAACAACCACAAGTTTTTTAGACAAAATTAAGGGTGCTTTTTTCGGGGTAATTCTTGGTTTGATTCTATTTATCGGTTCTTTTGCCTTGCTTTGGTGGAATGAAGGCAATTGTGTCAGAAAGATTGAATTAAATAATTATGTTAAGAAAAATGTTGTAAATATAGATGCGAATAAAATAAATCCCGCCTATAACGATAAATTAGTTTATGTTTCCGGTAATGCCGTTTCTTCTGAATCACTTAATGATAACTTAAATGTAGGGATGAAAAACGCTATTGGCTTATTTAGGAATGTTGATATGTATCAGTGGGTTGAAGACAAGAAAAATAAAGAAACAAAAAATGTCGGAGGGAGTTCTTCTAAAACAACCACATACTCTTATTCTAAAAAATGGAGTAAAAACCTGATAAATTCGACTTCTTTCAACCAAAGTCAAGATCATCAAAATCCTTCATATTTCAAGGTCCCTTCTACTGATATATATGCACAAAACGTTAAACTCGGTGCTTTTAACCTTTCTCAGGATCAAGTTAAATCAATAAAATCAACGATTCAAATCACAGGATTGCCTGACAATAATTATTTTAAAAAAACAGGCGGATATTATTACTATGGGGAGAATGAAAACGACCCTCAAGTTGGGGATTTAAAAATTTCTTACTCTTACATTCCGTCAAAAACGCCGATTTCTATCATTGCTAAGCAAAATAATAATAATTTAATCCCTGATATTACTCCTCGGGGAGAATTTTCTAACGTGACTATGGGAATCGCTTCCGTAGACCAAATAATGAGAAATTTAGATAACCAAAATGCATTTTTTACAATTTTATTTAGAGTACTCGGCATTGTTCTAATGTATGTAGGGTTAAGTTTATTAATTGCTCCAATTACAATCTTGGCGGATATTATCCCACCTATTGCAACTATTGTAAATGTGCTTTCAGGAATAGTTTTATTTTTAATCGCACTTGCACTTAGTCTTATAACTATAGCAATTGCATGGTTAGCTTATAGACCTTTGATTGCCGTCCCTGTAATTGCAGCATTAGTTTATATTGTTTATCAGATAATTAAAAAAAGACAAGCTGTCACGTGGTAACAAACTTAGAAAAAAATACAATCAAATATAAATTGGAACAAAGAGAACTCGATTACTTGAGCGAATTCGCCACCAAAAGCAGGTTTTCCATCGGCAGAAAAAAGCAAGAAGATGAATGCCCTCTTAGGACGAACTTTCAACGTGACAGAGATAGAATTTTACATTCAAAAGCGTTTAGAAGATTAAAACACAAAACGCAGGTATTTTTATCGCCATTTGACGACCATTTCAGAACCCGCCTTACTCACACGCTGGAAGTTTCTCAAATCGGAAGAACAATCGCTCGGGCACTTGATTTGAATGAAGATTTAGTTGAAGCGATCGCATTAGGACATGATTTAGGACATACTCCTTTTGGACACTGCGGTGAAGGCGTATTAAACGAGCTTATGGAAGGTGGATTTCATCATAACCTGCAAAGTGTTAGGGTCGTGGAAGTTTTGGAAAATCTTAATCTTTGCCAAGAGACTATTGATGGAATTTTGACTCATACATGGGGATTTCAGCCAAAAACACCCGAAGGACAAGTAGTACAGCTTGCAGACAAAATTGCCTACATAAATCACGATATAGAAGATTCTATTCGTGCGGGGATAATTGCAGAAAATGATTTGCCAAAAGACTGCATAAATTATTTTTCTTCTATTCAGAAAAAAAGATTAAATAAAATGATTGAAGAAATTATTGTTAATTCTGAAGGAAAAGCTAATATTTCAATGAGCGAAGAAGGTTGGCACCACACAACAAAACTCAGAGAATGGATGTTCCAGAACGTTTATGTCAATTCGCCCGCAAAAAATGAAGAGGTCAAAGCAAAAGAAATAGTCCAATGGCTGTTTAAATATTATGTAGAACTTTTATCCAAAAGTTGTGATGAAGCTAAGGCAAAAAGAATAGTTTGCGATTACATTTCAGGCATGACAGACCGTTACGCTATAGAAAAATTTAGAAACCATTTTATTCCAATCCCGATGATTACAAAAACAGGCGATGATTATTTATTTAGGTTGGCAAAAATAATTGATTAAGAGGATGCGGAAAAATCCTCAATCATAATATTTTTCGTAAAAATTCTTTTCAGGTTGATTAGATTGTGATAAAACGATTTCTTTGTACTCGTTTTTATCAATATCAACGCCCATGGTTTTTATATCAATTTTTTTAACTTTTTTATTTTGTGTGATATTAAAGTCATCCATAGAGTAATCCTAACTTAGTATTTATGATAAAGATATTATCATAAATACTATAAAAAGAAAAATTATCAAAAGAGTCAATACGTTACTGCTTTGGAAAAAGCTTATAATGCATTTAATCAAGTTCTTAAGCAAATGGCCGCGGATGCAGCATGTGTAAACGATTTGAAATGTTCTGGATTGTTTGCAACCGGCACAACCAATCAAACATTTGGGGATGAATTTATTAAATATATTAAGGTAATAAAAAATTGTGGCATAAGTACCGGGTAGGGATGGTGCTTTTTTATATCCATTTAGCGGAAAAGATGATAATTTTACAGGCTCAAACCAATGGTGGAATGATGCTGGCAGAAATGGCTGCTCTGATTCAGAGAAGACGGGGTATTATTGCCCGGGTCGTATCATTGAAAACAATTGGCAAATGGATTATTAATTAACCGTTCTTATCTTTTGTAAACATTCTATTAATATTTAGACATAATTTTTATTTAAAACTATTTTGAAGTATAATGTTCTTGGAAATACTTTATATCGGGAGAATGAGAGAAAGTAAATAAGAAAAGAACGTTTTTTATTATTTACTTATTTCCAGGGGGAAAATGAGAGTTTTACACTCACGTTATATAACAAAAAAAATATTAATATTTTTGTCTATAATTTTAACTATAACTTCGCCTATTTTTGCGCAAGAGGTGCAATTTTCTGATACAGGTTCACAACCTAATATTGAAGTAAAAATGCCCAAAGAAATCAAAAAAACGACACAAAATAATGTTGAAGACGCGGTGTACATCAAAGATATTGAAATTGTCGGAACAAATATTATTAAGCCTGAATATGTTTTGAATAGGTTGCAGCTTCAGCGTGGAGAAGAATTTAGCAGGAATATAATTCAAAACGACTTAAAAAATATTTATCAAATGGGATTTTTTACGGAGAAAATGAAAGCAATTCCAATATCAAACCCCGATGGTTCCATTACTTTAAAGATAGTATTGGAGGAAAATACTCCAATAACAGATTTTACGATTGATGCAAATACGGTTGTTTCAAACGAGGAAATCCTCCAATTTTTAATGCCGTTAAAAGGCGAACCTCAAAATATAGCAGATATAAATTCGGCTATCCAAAAAATTCAGGATTATTACGTTGCAAAAGGTTACATTTTGGCTCGAGTAGATTCGCTCTACGACGATCCTGACGGCACAATCAATATCCATATAAATGAGGGGGAAATTAATAAAATTTTGATTTCAGGGAATGAAAAAACAAAAGATTATGTTGTCGCCAGAAATATTTTAACCGAAGCAGGAACAGTTTATAACGAAAATTTAATAAGAGAAGATTTAGTCAGATTATATGCTACACAGGCATTTAAGGATGTTAAAAGGGATATTGAACCTTCCGCTGAAGCACCTACAAAATATGATGTAACAATACAGATTGAAGAACAGAGAACGGCGTCTGTTTCATTAGGTGGCGGGCTTGATTCTGCGACAGGGATTTTTGGCTCGGCGGGGATTGCTGATAATAACTTTAGAGGACTTAATCAAAGGGTCGGTTTGAATGTATTGGCTGGCTCGGGGGTTGTTTTAAACGATTCTTCAATAATAAATCACATGAACATTCAGGCTGAACTAAGCTTCTTTGAACCGCATTTCTTAAATGCGGATAATTCGTTAATGAATAAAATTTTCTTCAGAGATTTCGGAAGTTATCAGATACCACTTGCAATTGAACGCAGGATTGGTGCAGAGGCAACAGTCGCGCACAAAGTTAAAAGTAACAAGCATTTAACAAGCACTCTTTCACTCGGATTGGAAAATGTTAATGTTAGAGAGGGTGATTATGATGCAATCGCGAGTCTTTATTCCGCACATAATATTGATATTTCAGAGCGTGCCAGACAATTGCAAGGTGGAACTTTCTTATCTTTAAGTCCCGGCTTAATTTATGACACAAGAGATACGGCGATAAATCCGAGAAACGGTCTTCTGGCTAATGTAAGATTTGATGAAGCGGTTGATTTGGCAGGATTTGCGAACAGTTACGGAAAATTGACAGGGTCGGTTAAAAAATACATTCCTGTTGGAAAAAAATCGTCTTTATCTTTCTTAGCTCGCGGAGGCGGAAAGGCTTGGGGCGATATGCCTGAGGTTATGGCGTATCGATTGGGGGGTCCTTATTCTATAAGGGGTTACAGAATGAGCGGAGTTGGGACAGGGGATGCTTTTATAATGGGATCTGCTGAACTCGCGACTCCTATTCCATTTTTGGATAAGCTTAAGGTCCAATTCCTAGACAATGTACGAATGACATTCTTCTTGGATGCGGGTAAAATATTTAGTCCGACGGTAACTGATGTTATATATGACAGACCGATGCAGGCGATTACGGCAGGGATGGGCTTAAAGGTTTATATTCCGGGAATGGGGCCGTTGTCGGTTGATTATGGTATCCCTCTCACAAATTCAGGAGCGACAGGTTCAAAAGGTTATTTCACTTTCGGTGTTGGCGATATGATGTATTAAATGAATAAAGAGTAAAAAAGTAATTACAGAAGGAGGCATTATGAACAAATTTAAATTTATGATTTCAGCGGTTTTGGTGTTGGGGTTAGCATCTTTGCACAGTGCTGCACAAGCAAGCGGAATTGGGTTTATCAATTACAAAAAAGTTCAGGAAAATTATTCCTACGCTCAAGATGCGATTAAGCAGGTTGATGCAAAAGCGCTTGAATTACAACAATATTTAGTTGATAAGGAAAAAGAATTTAAGGCACTTGATACACCTGTAAAGAAGAAAAACTTTGAAGAAAAAACGGCAAAAGATTTTAAAGAGAAACAGGATGTTTATTTGAAGTTAAAAACTGAAAAAGAAGAAATAGTTTACGGCAAAATTCAAGACGCTGCCAAGCAAATTCTTATTGACCAACAGCTTGATGCGATAGTCGATTTCAGGATAATTTTTGTCGGTGGGGTTGATATTACCGACTTGGTCATCCAGAAACTAAGTGGGGGGAAATAAGAGGTATAGAGGTATGGAAGGTTAGAGGTCTAGCAAGTGGTTCAAAAAGCTAATCCTCCTACCCTCCAATCCTCCAGCCTTCCTAATTATGAGAGTTATTGATTTAATAGACAAAAAGAAAAAAAAAGGAATCCATTCAAAGGCAGAGATTGATTTTTTGATTAATTCACTGATGGATGGCTCCGCTTTGGATTATCAAATTTCAGCTTGGCTTATGGCTGTTTACTTTAACGGAATGAACGAAGACGAAACAACTTTTTTAACAGAGGCTTTGATTAATTCAGGCGAAAAAATTGATTTAAAGGAACTTGCAAAAAATGTTGTGGACAAACATTCAACAGGTGGCGTTGGCGATAAGATTACAATAACGCTTATTCCGTTATTGGCGGCTTGCGGGATTCCTGTCGCGAAATTATCAGGTAAGGGATTGGGGCATACAGGCGGAACAATCGATAAACTTGAAGCAATTCCTAATTTCAGAACAAATTTGTCGATTGAACAGATAATAGTTCAGGTGACCAAAATCGGCGTGGCGATAGCGTCTCAAACCCAAAGATTAACCCCTGCCGATGGGAAACTTTATGCGCTCAGAGATGTTACAGCGACGGTTGACAGTATGCCGTTGATAGCATCTTCGGTTGTGTCAAAAAAAATCGCCTCCGGTGCGGACAATATTATTCTTGATGTAAAGTATGGCTCGGGCGCCTTTGTTAAAACTCCCGAAGAAGCCGTTATACTATCAAATTTGATGACAAGGATAGGCAAAAAACTTAATAAATCAATAATTGCAGTGGTTACCTCAATGGAAGAACCTTTGGGTAGAGCTGTGGGAAATTCGCTTGAAGTTATTGAATCGATTGAATTTCTCAAAGGTAAAACTCAGGGTGATTTGACTGATTTGACCTATGAATTTGCGGCAATTGCGTTTCTTCAAGTCGATAAGTTTAAAGACACTAATGAGGCGAAAGAATATTTGAAATCAATTGTTAAATCAGGCAAAGCCATTGATAAGTTTAGAGAATTAATTATCGCACAGGGCGGAAACCCTGAGATTATAGAGGATTATAAAAAATTTCAGCAGGCAAAGTATATAATTGAAATTAAATCCCCAAAAGAGGGCTTTGTTCAAAAAATTGATGCTTACAAAATCGCTTACGGTTGTAAGCTTTTAGGTGCAGGGCGTGAGAAAAAAACTGATGATATAGATTACAGCGTAGGGATTTATTTAAACAAAAAGCATGGTGAGTTTTGTAAAATAGATGAAACACTTTACACAATTTATTCAAACGACGAGGGCAAAACAAAACTTGCGCAACAAATTTGTGAAGATGCATTCGAATTCTCAACCCAAATACCTCTTCAAACCGATTTAATATACCAAATCATAAAATAAAAAGGAAAAAATATGTATAAAGGACTAAGAATGCAATATGTTATCAAATCAGTTCAAAGTGATAATCCCAAATTACTTGAGGATTTGCTGAACGAGATGTCGCATGCAGGCTGGGATTTATACAGCATGCATGAAGTTGAAACAGATGAGGGGTTTCAGTTTAATTGCATTTTCGCAACGGAGGATTCCGTCAAAAGTGACACTGAGAACGAGGATGTTGTAAATATTACAACCTTCAAGAGTCAAATGGAAAAAATGCTTTCTTCGACTCTCTCACCTTACGAATCATGCAAGGAAATTCAGGCAAAAATAAAGGAGCAAAGAAAAAAAATTGCTAAAATAAAAACTCAGCTTGAAGCTCAATCCGAAGTGCCAATTTCTAAAAATCGAAACCAATTGAATAATGAAATATCTCAAAGGTTGAAAGAGCTTGATGAATTAAGACAAAAATTAATTAGGACAATTTCACCCGAATCAATGTACTCAAAAATTCGTCAGGAAAAATTGTCGATTAATTTGAGCGAGGAGGCAATGGAGCTTGTTAATCCTGATTCAGGCGGGGCTTTGATAGCTGAAACCGTAAAAATTCGACAAAAACTTGCAGAGGAATTGGGCTATGTGATGCCTAAAATTATTTTTGAAGACGATGAAAAACTTAACACTTGCGAATTCAGTATAAAAATAAGAGGAATTGAAACTATTAACTCGTTTGTTTATCCCGATTATTTAATGTTCTTTGAAGATGATTTAAAATTGGATAAAAAGCAAAAGGGCGTTATTTATTCGATTGATGAAATTACAGGTAAAAAAATTGTTTGGGTTGAAGAAAAAAAGACAAAAGATTTTTGGCAAAATGGGTTAAAATCCGCTGAATTTGTAGCAAGACTATTGGAACATGTCGTTATCAAAAATATTGACGAATTGTTTGATTATTCTGATGTAAATCAGTATATGGAAATTGTCGGTGAAAAAAATATGTTTTTAATCGAAAACATTATTCCTGATTTTGTTTCTGTTGCTGAATTAAGATACCTTTTGGCGAATTTATTAAAGGAAGATATTTCAATAAAAGATATTGTTTACATTTTTGAGAAAATAAATGATTTTTCCAACGAAGATTCAAAAGAAGATTTATTTGCAAAATTGAGATTGTCGCTTTCGAGATATATCAGTAAAAAAGTTTCAAACGAGGATGGGATAATTCAAGTTTTGGAATTGTCTGAAAAAACTTATCATAATTTATTTTCCAAGATAAATTCAAACAACGATATAATAAGAATTGATACTGTCAAAATCGAAAAAATAGCGGGGTCTGTTTTTAAGAAAATCAAAAAAAACAATATAGATTTAGCTAATTTGATAATATTGGCACCAATTGAAATTCGCCACATGTTTTTTATGATTATGTCACAGTTTATAAACAATATTAAGGTTATTTCAAGAGAAGAAATCGCAAATGGTTATACGATAGAAATATTGGATGAGATATAAATTAATAAATTAAAGGAGAGAAAATGCTTGCAGTTGTGTTCGACGAGGAATTAAAATTAGTAAACGATTACCAAAAACCAACGCCTAAAAAGGGTGAAGCGTTGATTAAAATAAATTTGGCAGGAATTTGCAATACGGACTACGAAATTACCAAGGGGTATATGGGGTACAAAGGAATTTTGGGGCATGAATTTGTCGGGATAGTTGAAGAAATTAACGCCGATGACAAATCGCTTTTAGGCAAGCGTGTTGTTGGCGAAATCAACTGTGCTTGCGGGAATTGCGAATTATGTCACCAAGGGCTTGAAAGACATTGTTTTAATCGCCAAACACTTGGGATTTGGCAAAAAGACGGATGTTTTGCCGAATATCTGGCCATGCCATTGGATACGCTTTTAGAAGTTCCTGAAAATGTAACAGATGAGCAGGCTGTTTTTGTCGAACCTTTGGCGGCAGGGCTTGAAATCCTTGAACAGCTTCATATTCAGCCGATTCAAAAAGTTATTATTTTGGGAGACGGCAAACTTGGGCTTACTACTGCATTGGCGTTAAATGCGAGTAATATAAACGTTCTTTTAGTCGGAAAACACCAAAACAAACTCGATATCGCTAAAAATCAAGGAGTGCGGACTAAATTGTTGTCTGATTTTGAAATCAAGAAAGAATACGATTTTGTTGTTGAGGCAACTGGTTCAATTTCGGGATTTGAAACAGCTTTGAATTTAACAAAACCGCGCGGAACTTTGGTCTTAAAAAGCACAGTTGCGGCATCAAAAGAGTTCAACTTAGCACCGATTGTAATTGACGAGATAAGAGTTCAGGGCTCTCGATGCGGAAGATTTGCGCCTGCATTAAGACTTTTGGCGTCGGGAAAAATAGACTTTGGGCCTTTGGTATCGGCAGTTTATCCGATTGATAAGGCGATTGAAGCTTTTGAGGCAAATAGGAAAAAAGATACGCTCAAGGTTTTGATTAGGTTGTAGATAGGTTGAAAGGTTTTTGATTGTCGCCTGCTTTGGGTGTTTTCTGCGGTTTGCCATTAGTGCAAAAAATTGAATTATTCTACCAACGCCTTTGCGATTTTATAAAAATCTTGTATTTTTTCAGGATTTGCTTTTAAAATTTTTTCAATTTCTACTAATAAATTTGCAGGTTCATTATGTTTCGTAAATTTAAAAACTTCAACAAAATTCGTTTTTAATATTTTTATAATTTTTTCTAAAGTTATAAAAGATGGATAATTTCTGCCATTTTCAATATTACTTAACGAAGTAGGCTCAATTTCTGCAAGTTCAGCCAATTTTTCTTGACTTAAATTGTTCCGTTTTCTAAGTTCTTTTATTCTTTTACCTAACATTTTCTTATTATCCATATCTTTATCCTTAATATTCTAATACATAATAAATAAGCGTAGAGGATATAAATTATTAAGAACATAAACTTGTTCTGTATTTTTTATTGTAAAATCAGTTTCACTTATGGTACAATCATTTTGACTTAGTTTTTTATGTAAAAAATCAGTTAAAAGTGTAGTTGGATATGACAAGGAGAAGAAATGACAAAATTAAGCATAGTATTACCAACATATAACGGCGAAAGGTATTTAAAAGAAGCACTGGAAAGCATTTTGAGCCAATCGTTTAAAGATTTTGAACTTATTTGTATAAATGATTGTTCAACTGACAGTACATTAAAAATATTAAACGAATATGCAACAAAAGATAAACGGATAAAAATTTTTACAAATTCTGAAAACAAAAAGCTTCCTGCGAGTTTGAATATAGGATTTGGAGCCTCACAAGGGGAATACCTTACTTGGACAAGTGATGATAATATTTACAAGCCCGAAGCATTAAACACAATGATTGAATATTTAGATCAAAATCAGCAAGTGGATTTAGTTTGTACGGCAATGGATTGTATTAACGAAAAAGGCGAAGTTTATGCAGAAACGCAAAAAGATGTTAAGAGGATGCGGAAAAATTAGCAAAAATAGTTAAAATTCGCTAATATCTTGAAAAAATTCATATTCACATTTCTTCATCTCTGTGCAAAAATATCAATTCCCTGATTTTTTGTTCCTTTTTTCAGGAAATTAACCTCATTTT
>CAISJE010000056.1 GCA_903885635.1 uncultured bacterium | reverse complement strand
TTTATTTTAAACAAAAAATTAATGGTAATTCATCTCGCAAACTAATTTTAAAAAAGACGACAAGACAATTTTTCTCCATTAATTTCAATATTTAAAATTTAATAGGGGATTATTCTCTACTTGGAATTTTTAAATCAAGTGATTAAATCAATCTTTCTTCCTATTAAATTGTTAAATTTTGATAAATAGACTTTACTTTTATTACAGTACGAGACGTCAAGCGCCGAGTGTGACAAAAAGCTTCCACCGAAGCAATCTCCCTGTCTTATTGTAAGGGGCGAATGAGATTGCTTCGTTCCCTCAACTGTTTTCCATCTAAAAGCCCCTTGTCTCGCAATGACGCTAGGGAGTTGTGCATGACCTTGATTAGCTCCTGGTGATTAGTTACATTAATCACCAGAAATTTCAGCTTACTGAATTAATTATGATTTTCATGGTTGCTTGAATAAATCCATGATGCTTACATTAAAAAAAACGGCAAGTTGTCCAAGCTTATCTAGTGTAATGTTAATTTTGCCCTTTTCAAGTTTACTTATATACGAATTGTCAAAATCAAGCAAAAGCGATAATTGTTCTCTTTTTAGATGTGCTTTTTCTCGCAAGTTGTTAACATTTGTTGCTAAAGTTTTTCTTAATTCTTGACTCATATTCCAATTAAAGAGTATAATTGAAATTAAATACAGGAATAGTAGTCCATTTATTAAGGAGCAAAATAATAAAGATAAATAAATTAGCATTTACACTTTCAGAAGTATTAATAACTCTTGGAATAATCGGAGTAGTTGCAGCAATGACAATTCCTGCGTTGATGAATCAAGCAAATGATGTCGAGTTAAAGAATAAATTTAAAAAAGAGTATTCAGTATTCAGTCAGGCCATTTTGCAAATACAAACAGATAATGGCGGAGATTTAACAAATGCGTTGACGAATATGTCATCTGCTATTAAGAGAATTTTTTGAAATTGTTTGATTGCTTAATTCATTAATTTTTGTACTATATTGATCAAAAGAATTTTTCAAATACATTACAGGACCTGTGGTGTCTGTGCCTGCCGGGTCTTCTGAAATTACATCGCCAATTTCTGTATCTGAACTAATATTATTAATAGCTGTTAATGTATTTCTCAATCCAGCATTTGGAATTAGGTTTATAGCTTCGTTTATCGTCGTTTTTATTCCTTCGGCAAATACTTTGCTTGCTTCTTTTCTTTTTTGTTCTTCATCTTCAGGGTCGAAGTCGGGAGTATCGGCTACAATTCCGCTATTTGCTGGCATAGTCGTTCTTGCATTTCCACTTCGTTCTCTCCAGTATTCGTCTACTTGTGCTCCATCACGTCTTGTATATTCATTGACATGGATAAGCCCTTGTTGTGATAAATTGTTTTGTCCATTTGCCATTTTTGCTTCCTTTCGTTTAATTGCCTATTTATAACTATTTAGATATTGTTGAAAAAATTAAATAAATTGGGGTTCTGCCTGTTGTACTTGCTATGATTATAAGGTTTGTTATCGGATTCTTCCTCATCTTGATTATCGTCATCGTCGTCATTCTGATTTTTGTTTTCAATAATTCTTTCTACAGTGCAATTACAATTTGGATGAGGGAGCGGAGGAATATCATCTTCTGATTCAAAGGTTTGTCCGTCTAAATCTTGACAAGCTTGACAGCTACCTTCACTTGCAACCCAAACATAACCAACAACATTATTATCATTAGCACTATTTGTTTTAACAATTTTAGGTTTTTGATTTGTAGACCAAGGTTCTTTTTTGGTTTCTTCCTTATGTGGTGAATTATCATTTTTTGAAGAGTTTTGCTCAGAATTTCCGTTTAATTCTCTTTCAGAAGGAATGCCGACAGAATTAAGTTGAGCCATAATTGCAGGTTCCGCTTTTGCATATTCTTCTGAAGACATTTTATCTATTTCTTCTCTCGTATATAATTTCCCATTTCCTGAAGTCGAGTTTTTATAATTTTCATAGTTTGGCTGAGCGTCTTTAATTTGTCCATTAGCTAATTGCTTCATGATTGCCGCTTCATTTTTGGCAAATTCTTCAGGAGTCATTTGTGCAATTTCTTGTGGGGTAAATGTTTTATTTGTATCAATAGGTGTCGCGAAACCTGTGTATTTCCTTTTATCGGAGGGATGAGTAATAAGCTCCCCATTTTTCATTCTTTGCATTGTTTTTGCCGCGATTAAATCTTCAATCTGCTTTTTAGAAAAATTTTCCAGTTTTTTGCCATATTCCTTTTTTAATTCTTCTGCAATACTTCTTCCTTGATTGTTATTCCAAGAGTCCATGTTCCTTTCCCCTTGAGGATTATTAGGAGTTTGAAGTTCATGATAAATCCCCTTTGCCCAACTACTTAAATTTCCTTCTTTTAATGTAGTATCTGCGGCTCCAAAAGCATGCTTGAAAGCATCAGCTTCGACATTCCACATACGATGTTTTGGATCAGAATTTAATTCAAAGCCATATTTTTTTTGGTAGTACATGGTTTTTGCAGCTATATCTGTAGTATATTGTTTTTGTATTGCATCTAGCTTTTCTTTGTTAAAATTTTTATTAGACATATTTTGACCTTTCAATTTGTGTTATAATATTTTATATGATTTTAAATGGTTTTAAAAATTCAATTTTCTTAAATCTGTTATCAATTTCAGGCTATTTATATTTTGTTTTATGGTTATATATCTATTTTATTATTCGTCCTGATATTATGAATTGGCATGGCTATCCTGGTGCTGACCCTGAGCTTGTTGGTATGGCTCATGCCCATCTTTATGTCGACATAATGTTTTCTCTTTTTGCTATTTGTTTTATTTTATCTTTTATTCTTATTTTATTGGCAATAATAGAAGTCTTTTTAAGAAAAAAAGCTAAAATACCTCGATTTAACGGCTTTGATAATTTTTTATATCCCATTTTATTTAAGGTAGGGCTTATCTTACAATTAACTCCCATTTGTTTTGTTCTTGTAAGTTTCTTAGTGCATTAAGTTTGTCCTTTCTTTGTTTTTTGTAATATACTTTATTTATGAAAATTAGTTGTTTAAAAAAATATTTATTTGGAAATATTATTTCTCTTTTCGGTTATGTGATTTTCTTTTTTTTTATTCACTATTTTTTTGTTTTTAGACCTAAGGATTTAATTTACCAGCAACAAATGATTCAACAATATGGGGATGGTTTTATTTCAGGTTTTTATGAAGCTTTTTATACTATGATTTATATTTCCCTAATAATACTTTTTTTTAGTCTTGCTGTTTTTTGAATTTTTAATAAGCAAAAAATTTAAACCCGAATTTTTCAAAAATGTTTCGATACCTGAAAACATTATAAAAATATACAATATTTTGTTTGGGATTGGCTTATTTCTTACAACCATACCAATATGGTTTTTTATTTATATATTGTGGATCTTCTTTATAAGTAGTTTTTCATATTAATATCCTTTTTTCATTTTTTATGGTCAGGCTTTGTCGTCTTTCCTTGCAGTAACGTCTTTACTATTTTAACGTGTTATTTAAGGTTTAAAAAGTCCGTAAAAGTGCTTACAAAAATAGACTTAAGCAAAATTACTGATAAAAACAATGATTCATTAAACGCCAAAAAGCCCACTAACAGTGGGCTTTAAAATAATACTCTGGGGCGAAAGGATTCGAACCTCTGAATGCCGGTACCAAAAACCAGTGCCTTACCGCTTGGCGACGCCCCAATGTTACTCCAAAAAGTACTATATATTAATTTTATTCCCTAAACACCATTTGTCAACCTTATTTTGTAAAAATTAAATATTTAGTATAATTCACGAGTACACGGAATAATTCCAAAATATACAATTTCTACAAAGAGAACAGGCTTTGCTCGAAAACTAGAGGAGTTGTAATTTTTCCGCAGCCTCCATTGTAATTCTTTCTTGAATAAGTAAAATTAAACAAAAGGCAAATGATTTGAAGAGGAAATATGTTATTACAAGGGACAATATCAAGCGAAAAAACTGAAAAACTCATGGAAAGTTACGCCAAGCTTTTAAATTCAGGTGTGGACAGTTCAAAGATTCTTGTAATTCTCCAAAATTCTAACAAAAAAAATAAATTTATCCAAGCAACTTTAGAAAAATTGAATATTGATGTAATCGAAAAGCTTCAAATATATTCGTTTTTTGGGCTTGTTTATAACACGATTTCAGACAATTGGGCCGATATAGAAAATAAAATCCCCGATGGCAAACATACAAAAATCCTCCCCAATCTTACAGGACTTGAAGTTTCTCAATTTATTATGAGAGAGATTATTTCTGATATTAAATTTGAAGGCTACAATTCTAAAAAATCCCTGCTTCACCAGCTTTTTAGAAGATATTCGCTGATTGTGCAGAATAATTTGACGGAGGAGGGTATAAAATGGCGTTCTGAAAAAGTCTTAAAAGAAAGTTTTGCGCCAGATGCAAAAAAGGCGATTGATGAATTTAAGAAAAAAACCCTCGAAGCAAGAGCATTAGATTACTTAAGGCAAAGTTTGATTTTTAATCACATTTATAAAACAAGCGATTATTTTTCAAAAATTGAATATATTTTCATTGATGATGCGGATGAAATAACTCCGATTTGTTTTGATTTTTTGAAATTTTTACAACCTCAACTGAAAGATGTTTTTATAGCTTACGATAAGTACGGGGCAAGTCGTTCAGGATATCTTAGCGCAAATAAAAAGGCGGTTTTTGAGTTCGAAGAATTGTTCAAGCAAAATGCAGATTTATTGGAAGCGAAAACCGCCTTAAAAGAAGATGCCAACCAATTTTTTAACAATGTTATTGAACAAAAAAATATTAAATTAAAATATTTTACTCTGTATTCAATTTCGAAACGGGCACAGATGTTGGAATTGGGGCTTTCTGACATAAAAAAACTTATAAATAACGGCGTAAAACCATCTGAAATAACAATAATAACCCCGATAATCGATGATATGCTAAAATTTTCCTTGAAAGAAAACCTCAAAACAGATTGGGCGAATTTACTTTTTCTTTCAGGAAGTGAAAAAATAGTTCAAAATCCTATAGTGCTTGCAGCCTTGACTATTTTAAAACTCTGCGATGAAAAAATGAGAAATGATTTATCAGAATTTGATATCCGCGCGATTTTGAACTTTTTACAAATTCCGTTGAAACACTGTAGAGAGATTTTGGGGGATTTTGAAAAAAATAAAATATTTATAGATTTTGAGTTCTCGGTGTCTGAATACAGTGAAAAGTACAAGAATTTTATTGAATTGCTTAAAAATTTAACAAGTTTTGGCAAACTATCAGAACAGGTTTACGAAATCTATGAAAATCTTGTCGAAATAGAAAATTATAGTGCTGATGAAATTACCAAGTTCAATTTCTTTATAAAACAGTTGGAAGATTTTGAAAGCGTTTTTGCAGAGGTTAAAAAAGATGAGATTATTAATCAAATAGAAAATTCAATTATTTCAGAAAATCCTTATTCTACGTTAGAAATCAATGATAATGACTTAATTGTGGCAACACCGCAAAAAATTATCGACAATCAGATCGAGAGCAAATATCAATTTTGGTTTGATGTATCAAGTGACGAGTGGATTAAAAACGATACGGGTCCTTTGTACAATGCTTGGGTGTTTCAGGCAGGTTGGGAAAAAGAGGAATATACGCTCCAAGATAATATTGAGCTAAGCCGACAGAAAACTGCAAGAATTTTAAGAAAATTAACGCTTTGTGCGAGTCAAAAGATTTATACTTACGCAAGTCTGTTCGACGGTAGTGGAATAGAGAATTTTGGCGGAATAGAAAAATATTTGAGCCACGGAAACGAGGTAAAAAATACCGTTATAGCCAAGCCGATTACTCCTCGTGACGATCAAAAACCTGTTTTGGGCTACAAAAAGGGTAAAATGGCGATTTCTGCGGTTCCGGGAGCAGGAAAAACAACGATTTTACTATCGCTTATTATAAAACTTTTAAACGACGGGATTAATCCTGAGAATATTTTTGTGCTGACGTATATGGAATCTGCTGCGAGAAATTTTAGAGAGCGGATACAAAACGCTAATCAGGAATTTTCGCAACTTCCCAATATAAGTACAATCCATGGGCTTGCGCTCAAAATTTTGAAAGAAAATGCTAATTTTGAAAAATTGGGGTTGAACGCCGATTTTGAGATTTGTGATGACACTCAACGTTCAAGGATTTTGCGAGAAATAGCGGCTAAGTTTGATATTAAAAAAACGGAATTGGAGGATTTTGATAGAGCGATATCGGTTTTAAAAATTGGTGGCAGCTCTGATGTGGCTAATAATAAATTTTTCGCGTTAACTCCCTCCCCCCTTGAGGGGGAGGGTTGGGGTGGGGGGCATAAAACAATATCTACTCTTTACACTCCACAGGCACTTGAATATGCAAAAGAATTAAGAAAAAATATGACTGATGCTGAAAATACACTTTGGTATTATTTACAAAAACGGCAAATGAATGGGACTAAATTCAGAAAGCAATCACCAATTGGTAATTACATAGTTGATTTTATTTCTTTTGAAGAAAAACTTATCCTAGAACTTGACGGCGGTCAGCATTTGGAAGCTTTAAAAATTGGACATGATAAAGTAAGAGATAGGTTTTTAAGTGAAGCTGGTTTTAAGGTGTTAAGGTTTTTGAATAATGATATTTTTGAAAATATTCAAGGGGTGTTGGAAGTTATTTTTAATACAATAATATCTTCTAATTCGACGCTTGTTGCTACCCCCCACCCCAACCCTCCCCCTCAAGGGGGGAGGGAGCAAATGTGGGAACTCGAGCGGGGGATGGAGTTCCCACGTGAACTTAAAATCAAAAAAGAAAAAGAAAAAGAATCTCTATCTGATAAAAAATTAATCAAGTTTTTAGAATTTTTTAAAGAATATAAAACAGTTCTTCAAAATAACAATCTAATAGATTATGACGATATGCTTTTGTTTTCTGTTAAATTACTGGAGGAAAACCACGACATTTTGAAATATTACCAAGAGCTTTGCCATTACATAATCGAGGATGAAGCGCAGGATTCTTCGGCTATTCAGCAAAGGTTGATTGAGCTTTTAAGCTCCAAGCACAACAATTTAATCCGTTGTGGTGATATCAATCAGGCAATTACAACCACTTTTTCAAACGCTGATGTCGAAGGCTTTAGAAGGTTTATTGAACTAAGTGATACCAAAGTAAGCATGGACCGGTCTCAACGCTGTACAAAAGAGGTCTGGTCGTTTGCAAACAGTCTTATTGCCTATGCGGATGCTAAGCCGGAAACTAAAAATGCCTTTTACAAAATTTTTATGCGTCCTGTCGAGGGTAAAAATCCTGATGAGAAAAATGCGATTACGCCGATGATTTTTGAGAACGAATTTGTCGAGAAAAATTATATTTTAAAACAGATTAAAACCCTGCTTGCAAAAGAGCCGAAGGCAACTGTTGGAATTTTGCTAAGAAGTAATTTTCAGGTTGCAAGCTGGACAAAATTCATCAATAATGCAGGGATGAAAGCCATTACCAGAAGCGAATGTTTAGAACAAAAAGGTATTTTCAGGACAATTTTTGCTATTTTAAAAATTATTCTAAATCCGTTTAACAACGAGAATATCGCAGAGAATTATGACACCCTCTCTGAATTGGGGCATTACAAATCGAATTTGTACCAAACGATTAAAAATCATCCGACACCGTTCATTCAAATTAACCCCGACGATATTGCGAATGCGGACTTGGCTATGTTTTACTGGGATTTAATTTACTGGCTGAATTTTTCTTCACTACCTGCAGAGGAGCTTGCGATAAAAATAGGGCTTTACTATTACAACAGCAGCGAAATTGAAAAATCGAACGTTTATCTCATTTCCACGCTGATAAAACGATTGGGAATGTCTTACAAAAAATATCCGACTTTAATCGCAAGACTTGCGGAGTTGGCGAAAAAACCTAATTTGAGCGGATTTAAATTCTTTTCCGAAGAAGACAAGTCTGACAGAGAGTTTTTGGCAGGGAAAGTTCAGATTATGACTTTACACAAGTCAAAAGGTGACGAGTTTGATTTTGTGTTTTTACCTGAAATGGCAGAGAAAAGTCTTCCGCTTGCGTTTGAAAATGTATCATTGAAAAAAAACGCGCGGTTTATGGAGGATGTTCGAGAGATTAATCCTAATTACAGACCTAAAACCGATGATGAGTTGAAAGAATTTTTACTTGCAGAAAACCTTAGGCTTATGTACGTTGCGATAACACGTGCAAAACGTAAGCTGTTTATAACCGCCAATAAGAGTGCTAAATATTCAAAAGTACCTGAACCGAGTGTTATATTTAAAGAATTGGGGGTAATTAATGAATAATTCTATCAATAATTTTTCGCCGAATATGCTCAAAACTTTCGATGAATGTCAGCGTAAATTTTTTCTTAAATATATTCAAAGGCTTGTTGTGCCACAACGCTCTACTCTGTTTGAAAAAGGTAAAAAAATCCACGCGCTTGCGAATTATTATTTAAAGGGCGACAATGTTGAAAAAATGGAGAAAGTTTTGACTCCTGATGAAAAAATAGCTTGGGAAAGTCTGAAATCGAACAAATATTTTACACGGCAAGTAGTTAATACAGAATACAATTTGTCTTGTAAAATCGGAAACTACTGGGTCGGTGGGCGTTTGGATGCTCTTATGACAGGTGAGGGAAAAGGGAAAAGGGAAAAGCAAAACGAGAACGAAGAACCTTTAAACCATTCATCTTACTTCATTCTCGACTACAAGACCGGAAATATTCCTCAAAATGCCGAGCAGGATTTTCAAACGATAATATATCTGCTTTGTGCGGATAAATTTTTAAATAAAAAAGGCGCTTATGAGGCTTTGAAGTTTGTGTATTTGGGGCTAAAAAATAATATTGAAAAAGAAATTTTACTAAACGAAATACTAAAAAAACAGTACGAAGAAAAAATCGTTTCGACTTGTGAAAAAATTAATTTCACTATAAATTCAAACGTTTTTTCAAAAAATAACGAAGCTTGCAAGTAT
Organism: uncultured bacterium; assembly: GCA_903885635.1. Classification (GTDB taxonomy): domain Bacteria; phylum Cyanobacteriota; class Vampirovibrionia; order Gastranaerophilales; family Gastranaerophilaceae; genus CAIPUE01. Next base: position 1,321 of record CAISJE010000056.1, on the reverse strand, counting down.
TGCGAATATTGCAAAATTTGCAAATAAACGTGAGCAGTGTTTTAATCTTTTGAAACGCAAAGTCCTTGATTGTTAATGAGTTCGATATCTTCTTCGGGTTTGGCTCCTGTTGTGGTCAGGTAATTTCCGACAAGAAGTGCGTTAATCCCTGCTTTAATACCAAGTTTTTGATATTCTTTTGAAAATCTTGTTGTTCTACCGCCTGCGTATCTTAACAAAGATTTAGGAAGTGCAATTCTAAAAATGCAAATTGTTCTTAAAATTTCTTCTTCATCAATCGCCGAAAAAGTATTCTCCAAAGGCGTTCCTTCAATCGGATTTAAAAAATTGATAGGAACAGATGTTGGGTTTAATTCAGCGAGTTCAAGCGCCATCTCAATTCGCTGTTCTCTTGTTTCGCCCATCCCTATAATGACCCCTGCACAGGCTTCTATGCCATATTTTTGGACTAATTTCACAGTTCTTACCCTGTCGCTGAAATTATGAGTGGTACAAATTTTCCCATGGTAAGATTCAGCTGTATTTATGTTGTGATTGTATCTCTCGCAGCCTGCTTCTTTAATTTGTTTCACCTGTTCCTCATCCAATAGTCCGAGCGAACAGCAAGAGTGCAAGCCCTCGATTTGGGCAACTTCTTTTATCATTTCAAGAATTTTAGGGAAATCTTCTTGTTCAGGCTTTGTACCTGATGTAACAACACAAAATCTGGTTGCACCGTTTTCTTTAGCACTCAACGCTGCTTTTTTAACTTCCTCAACCGGCAAAAGTGGATGAACTTCAATTTTCGCTTTGTTGTGGATACTTTGAGAACAGTATTTGCAATTTTCCTTGCATTTTCCCGTTTTTGCGCTGATTATACTGCAAAATTCAACATCGTCACCAAAATTTTCTTTGGTTATTGACGATGACATTTCAACCAATTCATCAATCGGTAAATTATATAATTTTAGTAATTCGTTTTTATTTATCATAATATTGATTTTAGCACAAACAGAAGTTTGGAGGCTTGCTTTATAATTAAAATCTATCTCGCAGTTATAGTAACTAATCACTAAGAATTAACATGGTATAAGGCAGGTTTAGCGAGCTTTTTACCTCTCCTCCGCAGGGGAGGAGGCGGTGCGAACGCTTATTACTAAATGGTTTTAACCTTAATTAATTTCTTGTGATTAGTTACCAGTTGGCGTATTCAACAAGTAAGTGGAACGGTAGCTTCTAAATAAGCTTCATATGGAGTTTTAAATTTTAGCACCTTCATTGGCAAATTATTTATCCAATCTTCTACAAATTGTATTTCCTTTTCTGTTATTGTATCAAAGTC
>CAISJE010000055.1 GCA_903885635.1 uncultured bacterium | reverse complement strand
TTATTAACAGCAGCTGGGGTCCTTAAAAATCAAGAACCGTTTGATCCGAATTGGGCTCACAAAACTCAGGAAAATTACATGAATTCTCTTAAAGTTGCTTAATATTATTCATTATTTCTCTTGACTTTTACAACATAATCTAATCACCAGAAATCAATTAAGGTTAAAACCATTTAGTAATAAGCGTTCGCACCTCCTCCTCACTTGCGACACCCTCCTAAGGCTCGCAAACTCGTCAAGAAGAAGAGCTGCCGCAAGGGGCGAGGAGGGCTAGAACATCTATTCTATTGAGTTTTAGCTTTTTGTAATGTGTTTTATCAAGCTATATTACAATGTCATGGATTTTTAAGAAGAACCCAAAGGTATAAAATTTATATTATTTTACCTTTGCTTTTTAGATTTCTTTTCAAGTAAAGCCGAGGTTGCCAACATTAACATCCCAACAATATCAAGAATAAGAGGAACTTTTTTATTTATTCTATCTTTTTTGTCGAATATTCCGATTGCGACTCCAGCTAGCACTGTTAATAAACTTCCTCCCATCAAAAAATTTTCTCTCTTTTTATCAGTATCGTTTTCTTTATTCCCTGAAAAAGATACTTCATCTTTTTCAGCATCAATTTGAGGTATTATATTCCTAACATTGTCATTATGAGCCTGAAAGCTTAAGATGTTTGGCGACTTATCTCCTATTGTATTTATCGGCATATAATTATTCCTTTCATTTACAACCAACTATTTATATAAAGTTTATTTTTGTTAAAAAATTAATGTTTTAGACCTCTCAATTAATAAAAGTTAACAAAATACATTGTTTAAACGAGCTAATATAGCTCGTTTTGGGGTATATTCTTGTTAAAAATTATAAAGTTTTTTTTAAAAATAGAGCAATAATTACATTTTTTTTGTTTTTTATTGTAATATTTAAATTGTCACTAAAAATTAGGTTTGTACGCACACACCATAAGGAGGCACATGAATTGGAAATAACTTCACCTTTTACCAGTATGAGCAAAAACGGAAAACAACAAGTACATTTGGGTCAACACGTTTTAGCTGAATTTTTTGAATGCGACCCAAATATCTTAAACAACGTTTCACTAGTTGAAAAATTGATGATAGAAGCCGCGCTGGAATGTGGTGCAACTATTGTTCAGAAATGTTTTCATATGTTTAACCCTTACGGAGTGAGCGGAGTTGTTATTATAGCTGAAAGTCATCTTGCAATACATACATGGCCCGAATTAGGTTATGCTGCTGTAGATTTATTTACCTGCGGAGACAAGTGCGATCCCAAAATTTCTTACGCATATTTGAAAAAAATGTTCAACTCAAAAAACGCTTCTTTCACAGAATTAAAGCGTGGAATTATTGACGAAGAAACTTTGAAAGTTGCACAAACACCTTTTGAATTGAGTACGCAGTTTTAGAACGGGTAAACGGTAAACGGTGGAGAGTAAAGAGACTGTGCAAAGCTCAAAACATTCCCCTTATAGCCCTACTCGGCAGCCTCGTGCATTTCTGAATAAATATTTTTAGATTCGTGTGTTGAAATAAAATACAAATATCGCTCCATACGTAATTTTAGCCAACCTAACATTGTATCGGAGCCGTATACTTCTATTATCCGCATACGAGAAAAATGTTTATAAGTTTGATTGTAAGATTCTTCAATATAAGTTTTGCACTTGCAATTTAATTCGTCTATTAAATCATAAAGAGTTTTCAGCCAAGCGGCTTGAACATGCATTTCGTTTACTTTATACTCAAGAATCATGATGTCTTCCTTTTATGATAATATACTTATGATATATGTTTTATATTATAGCAAATGTTTTAGCAAATTTAAAGTGAGTAAGCACATGAAAATTTACAATTCTACACAAAATAATTTAACAGCAGATGACGTAAAACTCGCAAAATCCTTTATTACAAGGACATTGGGGCTTATACCCAAAAAGATGATTTCAGAATCTGAGGGATTAATAATTAAGCCTTGTAATTCTATTCATACGTTTTTTATGAAGTTTTCAATTGACGTTTTATTTGTGGGAACAAATGATGAAATTATCGCTTTGTATGAAAATGTAAAACCTTGGCGAATTTTGCCGATTCATTTCAATTCTTCGTATGTTATAGAACTTAAATGTGGTCAAATTTCTGCTAAAAATATTGCAAAACATGATATAATTCAAATTGATGAATAAAAATTTAAGCGAAAAACTAAAACTTCTGCCATCAATGTCGGGGTGCTATTTGTACCACGATATAAACGGCGAAATAATTTATGTCGGTAAGGCGAAAAACCTAAAAAATAGGGTAAAAAGTTATTTCAATAAAAACCATGGCAGTGCGAAATTAAACGTTCTTGTGCCGCAAATTGAGAATTTGGAATATATTATTACAAATTCCGAGGTCGAAGCGTTAATTCTCGAATCTCACCTGATAAAAAGACATCAGCCTAAATACAACATTTTGCTGAAAGACGATAAAAAATATCCTTATTTTTTGGTGACCAACGAAGATTTTCCGAGGATTGTGGTAACAAGAAAAAAGAATAAAAATCTCGAAAAAGGTCGATATTACGGGCCTTATACGGATGTCAGAGCGATGTATTCGACATTGGATTTTTTAAAAAAGATTTTTCCGCTGAAACAATGCAAAACTCCTAAGTTCAAGACCAGACCCTGCCTTTATTATCAGATAGGTCGCTGCCTTGCACCTTGTCAGGGACTTGTTTCATCCGAGGAATATAAAAAACTTATCGAAAAAGTCGAGCTTTTTTTACAGGGAAAACAAAGCGAGCTTTTGAAATATTTGCTAACCCAAATTCAAGAATATTCAAAATCGCAACAGTACGAAAAAGCGGCAAGGCTTAGGGATAGTTATGTCGATTTGAAGAAAACCCTTGAGCGGCAGAAGGTTGTGTATGAAAATACCAAGTTGAACGAGGATGTAATCTCGCTGAGGGCAGATGAAGGAGTTTTTGCGATTGTGATTTTGATGATTCGAGAAGGAAGATTGATTGACAAAAAAGATTTTACCTATTTTGTCGAAGATGCAGATAGAGTGGAGTTTTTTGAAACATTTTTCAAGGAATATTACAGCAATCTTTCGCTCGAATTCCCCGACAAAATTGTTTCTCGCGAGCTGGAAGCATTGGGAGACAAAGAGGTTTATCAAGAGTGGTTGGAGATTTTATCCAAGAAAAAAATCAGGATTAATTACGCAAAAGGTAAACAGGGAGAGGAGTTGCAGGCATTGGCGGATAAAAATGCAACGGTGGTTTTAAACAACGCAAAACTGGAGAAAATGTCCAAAATTCGCGATGATTTTAACGAAATCGGGGCGTTTTTAGCAGAAAAATTAAAACTGAATAATTTTCCACACCGAATAGAATGTTACGATATTTCGCATATTCAAGGGACAAATACGGTTGCTTCGATGGTTACTTTTATGAATGGGTTGAGTAAAAAATCTGCTTACAAAAAGTTTAGAATTCGGCTTGCCGAAGGCAAGCCCGATGATTTTCTTTCAATGAAAGAGGTTTTGACCCGCAGGTTAAGACGATTGGGCGAAGAAAACTGGGAAAAGCCGGATTTGATAATAATTGACGGCGGGAAGGGGCAATTGTCGAGCGTTATGCAAATTGTTAAGGAGCTGGGGGTTGAGGGGATTGACTTTGTGAGCCTTGCGAAGCGGGAGGAGGAAATTTTCTTACCACGAAAATCTGAACCGGTAATGTTGCCTAAAAATTCTTCTGCCTTATTTTTATTCCAACGGATAAGAGATGAAGCACACAGATTTGCAATAACTTATCACAGGAAATTACGCTCAAAAGAAATCTCCAATAAACAGATGACAAAATAGAGGATAAAAAGTGCGATAATAAAGGAAAACGAGCACAAAATAAGAGACCTCAACAATGTTCAAGTATTACAAAAGTTATGTTCCATATTTATTTTTAATTCCGGCGGGATTAATTTTATTGGTGTTTTTTTTCATCCCGTTTTTTCAAACAATTATATTAAGCTTTCAAGACTATTCGACGAGCATTTATCATCCGACTTATGTAGGGCTTCAAAATTACATAAAATTGATGCAGGCTCCGATTTTTTATAAGGTTTTATTCAATACTTTTGTGTATTTATTTATCGCAGTGCCGATTTTGGCAATTATTCCTTTATTTTTGGCGATTTTGATTAACCAAAAAATGAGAGGAATGACTTTATACAAAATTTTGATTTATCTACCCGTAATTGTGTCAATTGTCGTCGCTGCGATTGCTTTCAAATGGTTGTACGCGGAGCAGGGGATTTTAAATTATGTAATAGGCAGTTTAGGTTTTGCACCCATAGGATGGCTCACCGATACAAGATTCGCATTAATTTCCGTAATCGTGGTAACGATTTGGAAAGGAATCGGCTATTATATGATGATTTATCTTGCGGCGTTGATGAGCGTACCTAAGGAGCTTTATGAAGCGTGCGATATTGACGGCGCAACACCATTAAAAAAACACTTGACGGTAACAATCCCTCACATAATGCCCACCATTGCACTTGTTTCGACAATCAGCGCAATTTCTGCGATGAAAGTTTTTGCAGAAATTTATGTTATGACAAAGGGAGGACCATTGAGTTCAAGTAAAACGATTGTTTATTATATTTACGAACGCGCGTTTGAGAACTTGGATTTAGGCTACGCATCGGCAATGGCGGTTGTGCTTTTAATAATTGTCATGATATTTTCGTTAATAAACTTAATGTTTTTTGAGAAAAATAAGTACCAAATTTAAGAATAACTGCTCAGCCATAGAAAATGGGCTTTTGGCGACATTCATTCAGCATGCCTTAGTTGAGTATAAATTTGATAGTCTTTTTTATTTTTTATAGAAATTTCAACTATTTTATAATTGTGAGGTTCTTCAATTAATGCAGGGGTGCTCACATGATAAATTCCGTCTTTGTTTGTTTCACCGTTAGCATGGTAGTGCCCCGAAAAAATCGCGATAACATTCGTATGTTTTTTCAATACTGTCTCATAATCTTTGACATTATAAGTTGTGTGAGTACGATTATAATAAGGTGCGACTATCGGAAAATGCTGAAAGACAACGACTTTTTCATCCTGATATTTTGTTAATTTTTTATCAAACCAAGTTAAAGAATCTTTTTTATAATATCCGGCAGGTCCGGGTATAATTTCTTTTGCACCGTCAACAACTATAAACGTTAACCCTTTTGCTTTAAAAACATAATTTGCGCTTCGAGGTCGACAATTTTTTGAATATTTGCGAACTGTTTTCATATATTCTTTTTTATCTAAATTTTGAGATTTAAAAACCTCGTGATTTCCGATTACAACATAGTATGGAGCTGAAAGTTGATTTGCAATCGTTAAAAATGTTTTCAAATCAGATACATTTGCAGTGTCGACATTATCACCGGTAAAAACCACAAAATCAACTCCCGAAACGGAATTTATATCCTTGATTGTTTTTTCCAGCACCCCCTCAGATTTTGCCACCTCTCTTTGAGAATAATCCTTGCCGACAGCCGAAAAATGTGAGTCCGTAATTTGAACGAATTTCACTTCTGTTGCATAAACACACTGCATAAGCAGAAAAATAAATGCTATCATCGTAAAATTTAATTTAAATAAAAACTTCATAATCTTGCAAAAATATCCTTAATGTGATAAACTATACGTAATTAAATGTTAACATAGAAAAAAAAATAGTGAGCTTAAAAGGAGTATTTATGAAAAAGATTTTACAAAAATTTTCTACAAATATAGAAGATGGTTTTGCTGCGTCGCTTAAAGACAAAGGTTTGAAAATTATTAACGCCCATCCTGAAATATTCTGTTTATCTCTTTTAGCAATCGCTTGCGTCATTTTTCTTTTCGTTGGGTTGAATTTCTACCCCCTAATGGATGTTGATGAAACAAGATACGCAGTTATGGCGAGAGATTTAATTCATTCACTTGATTGGAATTCCTTAAAACTTAATGCGGTGCCTTTTCTGGAAAAACCCCCTTTGTATTTTTGGATTGTGGGTTTGTCTATAAAAATCTTCGGAGAATTTAGCACATTGGCAGTAAGACTACCAATCGCATTACTTTCAGCATTCATCGTATTTTTTACTTATTATATCGGTAAAAGAATTATATCAAGAAAGTTTGGTATAATTAGCGCACTAATACTACTGTCTAGCGTATTTTTCCTACTCTTGTCACATGTGGCGATAATTGATATGGTTTTAACAGTTTTTATGACAAGTGCAATTTATTTCGCTTTCTTGACCCATTTCTGTGAAGACAAAAATAAAAAAATATACTGGTGGCTTTTTTATACGTTTGTCGGCTTAGGGTTTTTGGCAAAAGGTATTCTGGCACTGGCAATACCTATTACAATTATTTTTATCTATAATCTTATTACCAAAACGGCAAAAGACATTTTTAAACCGGTAAATATTTTGCCCGGTATTATTATATTTTTATTAATTGCAATGCCTTGGCATTTGGCAATGTATAAAGAATATGGATACCAATTCATTAAAGAATATTTTTTACTTCACCATTTTGGTCGATTGATGGGGGCTGAAAGCCTCGGAAGAGAAAGACCATTTCTGTATTTTGTCCCTGTATTTTTACTTGGATTTTTGCCTTGGACGTTTTCATTTATCGCATTTTTAATCGATGGATGTAAAAAATTGGCAGAAAAATTTAAAGCCACTGAAGGCAAAATAAAAGAAAAAATATTAGCGTTACTTGAGGTTACGACAAATGAACAAAAATTAATTTTATTTACTTCAATATACTTTTTGGTAATATTCTTGGTGTTTAGTATTTCCAGCACAAAATTGCCGACTTATATTCTACCTCTATTCCCTGCAGCAGCACTGCTAACAGGTTATTATTGGTGGATTAGCGATGAAAAAAACGAACACAAAAATGCTATTTCAATTGCAACTCAAACATTTGCGACTATTTTTATTTTAGCAGCAATGGGAGCATCTATCGCTTATTATTTCTTACCTTCGGATTTGCAATATGCAATGGAGCCTTTTAAACAAATAACAATCGTAGCATTTTATTTATTATCTATATTGATGGTTTTGAGGTTAAACACGAAAAGAGCATTGTCAATCTTCTCAGCCTATATTCTCACGATGATTTTCATTGTGTCGTTGTCAGTATCTCAAATTTTCAATTTCGTATATGCTACCGGAGAGAATGAGCTCGTAGAATATTCATTGATAAGCATAAGACCAAATAATGGCTCTCAATTGATTCCTTTTGATTTTGCGGTCAAACCCAGTGTGATGATTGAATATCAGGATAAAGTAAATTTTGTAACAAATCCTGACTTTAAGGAACTTGATAGACTGTTAGAATATAAGGGCGGACCGACGTTTGTTATCGTCAAAAATAAAAACTTCAGAGACGACAAATTGTATCTTAAAGAAATCGAAAAGAGACTCGAATTAATTGAAGCAGGAGACAAATATTCGCTTTACGTTAATGATATTCGGTAACTAATAACCAGAAATCAGGCAAAAGAAAAATTTGGAGATAAAGCATCTAATATTTTAACACCTTGTTTCTTAGATGTTTCAATTACGCTCGCTATTCTGTCATTACAATATGCTCCTGTATTACTTCTGAAACAGCCTGCTTTCCGGTGATTAGATTGTATTCAATTTCATTACATTACAAACGGTGACTTTTCTAATCAACAATTTTTGTAAATTGAGTTACCACATCAGCCTTATTCCGTTCAAATATTTTGTAACCTTATTTATTTTAGTTCAGAATAAATTATTTATCTCTTTTTATCATACAAGTTACCTCGGGATAACCAATTTTATCCATCAATCATTAAGGTCTTTTGATTGATTTTCGTCCTGTTCTATCCAAACCAGTGTATTAGACATAATACGATTAAAAGGATTGTATGATAAACTGGCGTCTACAAAAGGATTTTTCGCCTTTTTATGCGCCGAATTTATTTTTCTATTCAATAATTTAGCATAAGCGATTAATCTCATCTTTTCATTCTCCATTATACATCTAGGTTTCCAAATCTATCTTATCCTTCATAATTATCCACCCATACCTATTATTAATAATCGCCGAAAAGTATAATATTTTTCTGTTAAAATTGTTTTATGAAAGAACTTGAATTTATAGAAATCATAAAAAAAACTTTATCCAAAAACTCTTACATAGGTGATGATTGCGCTTATTTAAAAGATTTGGGCATTGTAATAACTCAAGACAGCTTTGTTGAAGATATACACTTTTCGCGCAAATTTTCAACCCCTTATCAGTTAGCGTATAAGGCTATAATTGTAAATCTAAGCGATATTTTCGCTTCTGGAGCTATCCCCAAATATCTTACAATCTCACTTTCTTTGCCAAAAAATATCGATAAAAATTTTGTGAGCGAATTTTACAGAGCATGTGAGGATTTATCAAAAAAATTTGATATTGAAGTTGTGGGGGGAGATATTACAGGAGGCGAAAAATGTTTCATATCAATTTGCGCAATCGGATTAACCAAGGGCAGAAATATTTCTTCAAGAAAATATGCCGAAGAGGGAGATTATGTCATTACGAACGGAGTTCACGGTTCAAGTCGTGCGGGGTTGTGGTTGTTGGAAAATAATATTTCAGAATACCCGAATTTAATTAAAAATCACCTTACACCTGTCGTTCAAAAAGATTTTTCAAATGAAATTGCGACAAAAATAAAAAGAAATTACGCGATGATGGATACTTCAGACGGGCTTATGGATGCACTTTTTAAGGTCGCTCAAGCGAGTAACGTTCTAATATCAGTTGATTTTAACAAAATTCCCTATGATAAAGAACTTGAAGCTATTGCAAAAAAAGCGGATGTAGATTTCAAAGACTGGATTTTCTACGGCGGGGAAGACTATCAGCTAGTGGCATGTGTCGATGAGGACAATTTAAAAAAACTCAAAATTCCTTATACAATAATAGGACAAGTCGAAAAAAAGAACCCAAATTACTGCGTAGAAGTTGTTTTTGAAGATAAAACAGAACAAATAAATGATTTAGAGAAAACATTTAATCATTTTAAGGGGGAGAAATGAAATTCAGCGTAATAATCACCGCAGGCGGCAGTTCGCAACGATTCGGAGTGGACACAAACACAAACAAGCTTTTAGAAAAAATTCACTCAAAAGAAATTATAAAATATACAGTCGAAGCGTTTCAGCAAGTAAAAGAGATTAGCAAAATAATTATTTGCGCTAATGTTTCAATAATTCAAGATTTAAAAAATATTTTTACAGAACAAGCGGGAATTAAAATAATAGAAGGTGGAGAAACACGCCAAGAGTCCGTGTTTAAAGGGCTTAATGCGTGTGAGAATTTTGATTATGTCCTAATCCACGACGGAGCGCGGCCTATGATTACGTCCGAAATAATTAAAAAAACGATTATAATGGTTCAGGAGAAAAAGGCTTTGACTGTTGCCGCAAAAACAATTGATACGATAAAACAGGTTGATGAAAATCTAAAAATTATAAAAACTATCGACAGAAGTTCTTTGTACAATACTCAGACCCCGCAGGTTTTTGAATATAAATTGATAAAATCGGCACATGTGAAATTACAGGGGCAAAATTTTACCGATGATGCGGGGATGTTGGAATTTTTGGGGGAAGATGTTTATGTTTTGGAAGGGGATTACAGGAATATAAAAATTACCACTCGGTGTGATTTGGAGGTAGCAAAAGCTTATTTGAACGGGTGAAACGAAAAAGAGATAAAAGTATGACGAATTCGCCATTGGCGTATTCAACAAGTAAGTGGAACGGTAGCTTCTAAATAAGCTTCATATGGAGTTTTAAATTTTAGCACCTTCATTGGCAAATTATTTATCCAATCTTCTACAAATTGTATTTCCTTTTCTGTTATTGTATCAAAGTC
>CAISJE010000054.1 GCA_903885635.1 uncultured bacterium | reverse complement strand
TTAAACGCCATATCTATATTCATCTCATCCTCCATAAAATTAAACAATACATCTGTATTCTTTAATTTTAAAAGAAATAAGCTTGATTATCATACTTTAGATAGGTTATTTTTATTCTATTTCGCAATATGTCTAATATAATTATTATAAGATGAGCCGCCAACTTCAGCTTTTACGCTTGAAAAATGGAATTGCAGTTCGCCGACCATTTCGTGATCCGCGTAATTTATCCCACGGTCAATTCTTGCAGAATCAACATCAGCATCACATAATAAACCAAATAACTTTTCGCCTAAATTTTTCATATTATTTCCAAATTATTGTCCTTACACCAACCAATTACAAATTCTCTTAAGGCATTTTCTTTGAATTTGTTCCAATCATCCCATAAATCATATTGAGATACAGCATCTTTAAACTTTCTGAAAGCCCCTTTGCCTTGGATTGCTTCTTGTAGTTTTTTTGAGAAAAAATTATTTTCAAGAGAAAAACAAAAATCTTCCATAATTTTGTATTCATTTATATCAAATTTATCTGGCAATTCTAAGTAATTTTCGGAGTCAAAAATTTCTTTTGCTTTTTGAATTTCTTCTATTTGCCAATCCTCGAAATCCTCAATATCTTCTTCATCTTCAATTGCACTGTACAATTCTGCATCAAGATAAAATGGTTCTCCTGTTTTTGTATTCAAAAAACAAAACATTTCATCTGACTGTTCATCTAGCATATCTACAATTTTATCAACTTTAGCTTTCATTTTCTAAATTCCTTTTTTATTTTATTTTTTAATCTCAATAATTTTGCCTTTTATGAACCATCTTGGCAAAGCTCCAAAAAATCTACTATCAAAAGATAAATCTCTATCATCACCCATTACAAAATAAGAGTACTTTTTTATAATTACCGGTTTCATTTGAATTGCCTTTGGATGGTTAGAAAGCTCTTTTTTCTTGATTTTATATGGTTCATCTAGTAATTTGTCATTTAAGTAGACTTCTGTAATCCCCAGATTATTTCGTTTAATTTCTATTTTATCATCAGGAACGGCTATTATTCTTTGAAAATATTCGCCCTTATCAAAAGGTAATTTGTAGATAATAATATCTCCTCTATTAAAAATTTTTATTCTTTTATTTACTTTAAAAATATTTCCCTTTTGAATCGAAGGTGCCATTCCATTACCTTTTGCAATATGTGAAGAAATGGGTAAAAAACTTTTAGCCAACGAAGGTAAAAGAAAAATTGCTAATATTATTATTGCTATTTTTATAATAAGTTTTTTCATAAAATAATTTTAACATAAAGATGTGTTGAAATGATACGAAAGGAAATAAATTTGATAAAAAACTTGCAAATCAAGTGCTAGAGAGCCATAGTGTTAATGTGAATTAAATAAATTATGTCGCGAGTTCGAACCTCGCAATAGAGAACCTAAAACATAAGACCACTGCACAAGTCAAGAGTTAATGTAGTGCCTCAGGGATTTTGACTGCAGCGTATCAGTTGGTTTGACATTTTTGTATCAAGGTGTGACATTGTCATGTGTCAGGGAGTTTGACATAAGTGTATCAAGGTTTGACAAAACGAACAGGCGAAGAATGAGGCGAGTGACCCTGTCCTACGTAAGGGAAAAATTAGGTGGAGGGTGAAAAAGCTTACCCTGATTGCATAACCCTCACCCGACTTTCTAACACTCGCGGGCTTCCGCTCGTGCTGAAAGTCGACCTCTCCGCAAGGAAGAGGTGAAAAGCTCGCTAAATCCTGACTTATGACAATGTTAATTTCTGGTGATTAGTTACTCTTGGCGAAGGTTTTGATGAAGCACGACTAAATACTTTATTTTTAACGATACCGATTTCTTGGAAAGGTACACTTGCTCAATATGCAGGGCGGTTACAAAGGAATCATCATACCAAAAAAGAAGTTATAATATACGATTACGCCGATACCAAGGTAAAAATGCTTTCAAATATGTATTCGCGGAGGCTAAAAGGTTATAAATTATTGGGATATGAATTTTTGGATTAATATTTTGCTTACAATTTTTACAATTTTAATTTCATTTGAAAAGATTTTATAATATTCTTTTTTTCTTCAATTGAAAAATTAATTTTATTGTTGTCTTTAACACCCTTTCCCATTGTTTCTTCAATTATTTGAAAATATCCGTTTCCGCCAAAATCTTCAGACCAAAGCTTTATTGATTTTTCAATACGCAATAAACATTTTATTGGGAGTGTAAAATACTCTTTTACATTGGGCATATATCTATCTTTTTTTAATTTTCTTTTTATTTCAGGATTTGTAAAAGGATCAAAAGACATTAAAATTGCCTGCATAAAAGCTTGATTTGCTTCATTTGCAAAACGAGAATAATCATATTCTATCCCCTTTATGTATCCGTCTAAAATCAATAAGCTTATCTTAATTGCTTCTATAGTTCTACTTCCAACAAAAAGATTATTTTTACGATGAACTCTTAAAATATTGCTTTCAATACTAAATAATATTTGCCAATAAGGCTCTTCATCCTCTTCGCCTTTTGGAATAGTGCCAAATTCCTTTGCTATAAGCGAAGAAATCCTATTCAATTTATATGTATCTACAATTTTCTTTTCCATACCTTAACTCCTTTTATCTTTATTTCTATATAATAATTCAAAAATTCATATATGGATGTAATTTAATAATTTTGTTGTAAAATTTTTGTATGGATGAAACTATTTCAAAATCAAATTTTCAAATGTATTCCAATTTGGAAGAATTGCTCGATAAAATCAGAAAAGTTATTGTGGACAAAAACGGTTGGATTGAACGCAAAGAAATCTGCAAAGTTTTGGATTTGCCTATTAACACCCAACTTGTTGAAAATGTCCGTAATTCAAAAATCGGTCAGCTTTTGTATAATTATCTTCGCCATGAAAACTTTATTTACCAAAAAGTTCAGCTTGATCCGGAAGATAAGTTTCAATATGAAATTTGGATTTGCGCCTCAACGGAAAGCAGGGTAGAATTGGGGGTAAATAAATCCAGCCAATATGAGGCTGAAAATATTGACCCTTTAGATGACTTGGCGTTTTTAGATTATCAAAAACGGGTGGAAATTAAAGGCGATTTGTATGACCCTGATATGTCGGATTTAGCGGTAAATGTAGCTTTTGAATATGAGATTGAAAGTAGGGTGGGATTGCCATTCCGCCAACTTGAATCGAAAAGTAGGTTGGGGTTTTCACCCCAACAGCAGGAATTAACCGAAATCTTAAACAAACTCCACGGCGAAAACTATATTGTCGTTGAGAGTAAACAAAAAACGTCGAAGCGGGCGGCGAAGCCGCCCGAAACCGAAGATGATTTCGACGGCGACAACGAAAATTTAAACAAAATTACAGCCTTAATTAATCAAGGTGAAAATCTTTTTATTACCGGCTACGCCGGCACCGGAAAAAGTTACATCCTAAACAAATTAAAAAAGAAATTTCAAATTGACGTAACAAGCACCACAGGGCTTGCGGCGGTGAACGTTCAAGGGCAGACAATTCATTCTTGGGCAGGTGTTGGAATTTGCAATAAGCCTGTTAAGCACGTCATTGAAAAGATTTTACAACGGACAAAGCTGAAAAAACAAATCACGGAGTGCAAAATCCTTGCAATTGATGAAATTTCTATGCTTGATGCGAGAACTTTTGATTACATTGATGAAGTTTTGAGAAATATGCGCGACGGTACAAAACCTTTTGGCGGAATTCAAGTTTTGCTTTTCGGCGATTTCTTTCAGCTTCCGCCTGTTGAAAAAGAAAGCGGATTTTGTTTTAACAGCAAAACTTGGCAGGCACTGGACTTAAAAACAATTTTCCTTGAAAAGATTTATCGCCAAAATGATGAAACATTTATTAAATCGCTGAACAATTTACGCTTAAACCAATTGACACAAGATGATATTCGGTTATTTTATGACAGAGAAGTAAATTACAACACCTATGAATCCGACATTCTGCATATTTTTAGTACAAATAAAGAAGCGGACAATTACAACACTTTTAAATTTAATTCTGTCCAAAAACCTTTGTATGTGTTTAATTCGGTTGATAAAATTCACAGAAAGAAATCAGCAATTATCGTTGATAAAAATAATCCTGATGAAAAGCTTACTAAATTTGATTTGATGACGTTGGATATGTTTGACAAGTCCTGCAAAGCGCCTTCGGCGCTTGAGCTGAAAGAAGGCTGCCACGTAATGCTCCTCAAAAACCTGAATTTCAACAAAGGATTAATAAACGGTGCGTGCGGCACTGTATTAGAACTTAAAAAAGACGAAAACGAAGAATATATTTTAGTCCAATTTGATAATGGAGTAGAGGAAGTCATTGCAAAACACACATTTGAAGCATATCGAGACGGTGATGTTGTTGTGAGCCGCGAACAGTATCCACTGAGATTAGCGTATGGAATCACAATCCACAAATCGCAGGGAATGACACTGGAGAAATTGATAGTAGATTGTAACAGGATTTTTGAATGCGGACAGGTTTATGTGGCATTGAGCCGAATAAAAAGCCTTGATGGACTTTATTTAAAGTCATTTAACCCGAAAAAAGTTTGGGCGAATGAAGAAGTTCTCAGATTTTATCAATCTGTTAAAAGGTAAATTATAGCAATTTGAATAGTGATTGACATATTTTTTCCTTGGATTGCTTCATAGCTTCACTCCTCGCAATTGACAAAGGCGTTCATGTCATTGAGGAGTGCCTTTGGCACGGACGCGGCAATCCAAAAAAATGATAAGCATATGTCTATGTATACCCCCGTTTTTTGCCCTGACTATTGATTGCTTATATGGCTTAATTTTTTAAAATAACTATTATTCTTCAAAGTTAATATCTTGTTCACTAATATTGTGTATATCAATCCTGTGTTTAATATCAATACTCTGGACTAACCAGCCTCTAACTTGGCATAAATTAATAAATTCATTAATTCTATTAACCCCTTCAATCTCTTTCAAAGTTATAACCATGCTAAAGTTCAAATTTAATCCGTGCTTTTGCGTCAATCGTTCTTTTGTTTTTAAGCTAACTCCCCACAATCCTGTTTCATAAGACTTCTTAGGCTTTAATCTTTCTGTGAAAACTTCCCTTATATGCTTTATATTATCCCATTTTCTGTAGTGTTGTCTCGCATCCTTTTCACGAGTAAAATGTCCTTCAACAGCTTGATAATTATTATTAATAGCTTTTATCGCATCTTTGTTAATTCTTCCGAAATGAATATCTAATTCCGTGTTAGTGTAATCAACGCCTTGATTTCGCGAACAAGACGGGAAATAACACAAAGTAGCTTTTGCTGTGAAAGGATGGTGCTCCCTATGAATTGGAACCGGAATATTATAATTATACGTATCATAATCTTGAGAACTTCCGGAGATTACAAATTGTATTTCATCCTCTGTTGAATTTACAACATGTTCTATTTTTTTAGGCACAATTCCATGTCCAATCAAAAAAGAACTTATGTCTTGCTTATCCCAAGGCGTTGCAGAATGTATTAATAATGCCTTAGCTTCTTCTCGACTAAACCCCAATATGTCAATTAAATAACTCATCTTTCGAGCTACCCAAGGTGCAGCAAAAGAGGTTCCTTTTACATATTCAATCCCATTATTTGTACAAACTTTTATTTTGTCCGTTTCATCACCCCCATAATAGGCAATATCTGGTTTTGTAAAAAATGATAATACTGGACCAGTTCTTGTATATGAAGCTTGCTTCCCCGCACTTGTTACTGAATTTACAACTATTGAGTTTATAGAATCCGCTGGTGCTCCAAGAGCCTTGGAGCTCTTTTCATTAGAATTCTTATTAGTTCCAGCAATAACAAAAATCACGTCATTTTCGCTTTGGATTTTGTCTAAAATCGCCGCTTCGGGCGAAATAAAATAAGGGTTTATCTCCAGTTTAGCCCCTAACGACAAGTTCCAAACTTTTATACCCAAGTTGGTTTTAACAATAGTTTCAATATCTTTCAATATTTTAAATGAACTAAACTTATCACTTGTTGCAACTGCAAAATGTCGAACTTTAAACATGCCACAACCATCTTCAAGATTGGGGTTGAGTGATGGACCGTCGACAATAATCGATGATACTGCCGTTCCATGTTGATAATCATTGGCAGAAATTTCAATATCCTTATGTATTAAATTTTTCATTTCAACCCATTTTGAAAAATAAACATTCTCATCAAATAATGTATCAATAACTCCAATTGTTGGTTCATTTTGCGGTTGTGGGACAGAAAAAGAATTTTCCTCTGCAAAATCAAAGTCTGACTTTACAAGCTCCGACAAATCACTTACGCCCATTGAAATTAAATATCCTGCATTGGATTTAAGAAGTTCTATTTCATCTGGAAACAAAAAAATAGTGGTTTCATCAATAACTCTATTGTTATCAATATGTATGCCTATTCTGCCCATTAAATCAACTGTATTCGTTTTTGTATCAAAAATGGTTATTATTGAATCGTCTCTTAAATTAGTCATATCTATTAAAACATCAAAATTGTCAACATAATACGCATCAACAATTATTTGTTTAAACGTACTTTTAAACCTGGACTGTTCTTGGCGAAAAATTCTATCTATATTTTTAGGGTTATTCTTAATTTTATTATCATAATCAATTGTAGAAATTTTCCCGTCAAACTTGCTTTCTAGAATGTCCATAGAGCCTTTAAGTTTTTCTATCGCTTCTGATATTGCATCCATTGGCACAAAATGAGTAATTACATGTTTGGGCGCTTTGGCTTCGCCGTAAAACCTAGCTCCAACAATAGTTTCATTGTCAAATAAGGCTCTCACACGATTACTTTTCGCCGCCACATCATTGTAATAAACACTAATTAACGACCCTGATAAAATTGTATTTTTACTCCAATAATCCTGCAATCTTTCTAAATCGCTTAAAAGCCCCTTTAGTTTTTGCAAGTCTACAGATGCATTTGCCGGCAATTTCGCTCCGCCGCCTTTTGAATTATTTGGAGCTTGAGTAAACTGCCCCTTTAATTGAAGGGTATTATTCATCTTATATCATCTCCTTAATTTTTCTTGAAATTTGGCTCTTAGAAATGCCTGTTAAAATTTCTATTTCTCTAACCGTAAACCCCTTTTTTTGTATATTTTTTAAATCTTCATTCCCCTTTTCTTTGCTCAAAGAGATATAAATTCTTTTTAAATAATCATATTGATTGCTGTGATCACTGAATGCCAAAGATGTTTTTAAAAGATTTTTTAATTCCCCTGGATATGGTAATTTTTCAGCATTATTCAAAATTTTTCTAAACAATACCACATTTCTGCCCGTAAGTTTGAATTTAATAAGAAGTTTATTTAAAATTATTTCTGCTATTTCAATCAAATCTTTTTTGTTGTAACCGCTAAAATCAACAATCGCATCAAACCGTCGCGTCAAAGCTTTGTCAAATGATTTGTATAAATTTGTAGTGGCAATTAATACAATTTCATTACTTAGTCCATCCAAACCCTTTAACACAGAAGATGTAGCACGTCCCATTTCGCGTAAATCATTTGAGTTAATTCTGTCAATAGCGATAGCATCAAGTTCATCAAAAAGGATAATCACTTTTTGCGGTTGTTGAAATTTATGCAATTCATTAAAAAGCTCGGCGATATTTTTTGAAGTCTGTCCAAGTTTGCTATCTATAATCAAGTCAAAATCAACGATATATAAATCTCGTTCAAGTATTCTCGCAATTTGTTTTGCTGCTTCGGTTTTGCCTGTTCCCGGAGGGCCTTCAAATAAAAATTTACTCACCCCTGCGTTATGACCAATTGCATTAATAATGCCCAAAATGCTATCCTTTATTGTATCAGGTAAAGAAATGGATTCATTTCCAAATTCAACTTTTTTTAGGAATTGGCAATCTTCTTGCTGGAATTGCGGGCAAAATGTATTTGCATCAGACAAAAGAGCCATGATATATTGCGATAGGCTGTAATCTTGCACTATGTCAAAATATTTTGCAATAGCATAAGCCTCTTGCCTAAAGGCTGCTTCATTTTTTTCTGCGTGATATTTAATTAAGTTTAAAACATTTTTTTTCTTCATAATTTACCTCTAAATTTATAATAAAACACTTGGGACAAAAAGTCAAGCATTGGGACAAAATTTATCAAAAAGCAATCTGCACCTGACTAAATTTTTATGGCAATTGTGTCCGAATGTTACTTCTTTCCTGCATTTTAGTCTTTTCTGCTATCTTTTGATTTATTGTCCTTGTGAGTAAAAAACAAGGAGGGCATTGATATGACCGAAGTTAAGACATTTAAGATGGAGCAAAAGTTTAGCGGGACGGAAGATTTATATAGGTATTTACTGAAAAACGTTGAATTTATCGGAAAGTCAATCGGAATTCAAATTCAGAAACCTTTAAAAGACCGACCGTTTTGTATTACCGGCAAAGAGAAAATCACCGGGCGGAATATTTTATTCTTCGCTTCAAAAAGCGAATTCCCGGAAAGCTTGGGCGAGTTGATTACACTTGCAGGTGCATTTGATGTTGACATAATTGTGTTATTCTTGCCGGAAATGAGCAGAAGCTATCTTGAACCCATAAACTGGCTTCAGAAAATCTGCAATGATGATACGGAAATTATTGTCGGCGAAGTGAATTTTTAAACGGCTTTAAATATCAATTATTCCAAGGCTCGTTATTTATTAACTCTAAAACCAGTTCCCCTGCTGAATTTTTATCCTCAAACATTTACTTTGAATTCAGTCCAATAAAAACAATTCCTGATACAACTGTAGAAAAAAGTATTTTAAAAATAAAAGCTATGATAAAAAACAACAAAGTAAGTTTATCTTCTCTTGTAAAATCTGCCGTTTATGAATCACCAAGAGTAAAGGCCGTTATAGGTGCTATTGCAGAAGAATTCGAATTTGATAAAAAACTTTTAGGCAAGCTTAAAACCTCATTAAACCCAGTTTCTGTGATATACTTAAACGTAGGA
Organism: uncultured bacterium; assembly: GCA_903885635.1. GTDB lineage: Bacteria > Cyanobacteriota > Vampirovibrionia > Gastranaerophilales > Gastranaerophilaceae > CAIPUE01. Next base: position 1,718 of record CAISJE010000054.1, on the reverse strand, counting down.
AATGCATTGATTTATGCAAAAAAATGGCAAATAGTACCGGAAAGATAAAAATGCAATTTTTACATAACCATGAAGATTTTAGGTTTTTTATTCAGGAAGTTTCAAAGCAAGTTGGACTTGAAACTTTTATTGTCGAAAAAGATTACTGGGTAACTTTTATTCTTAAAAAAAATAGCAAAATCAGAATTTGCAGACGAAATAGTTTTTAAGGGTGGAACATGTCTTTCAAAAGCATATAGTTTAATTGAACGATTTTCGGAAGATGTTGATTTATTGGTATTAGAGCGAATTTTTATGGAGAAACTTTTTGCACTTAAAGAAATTTATGAAAAAGATAACGGCAAAACCTTAGTAGCGAAAACACGCCATTATTATGATATTTATAAATTATTAGAAACTAAAGAAGTGCAAGCGTTACTCAAAAACCAAAATGCAATCAATTCAATTATTAAAGATATAAATTTGATAGGGAAAGAACATTTTTCATTGGAAGAATAACGTTACATGATGCAAACGGGGAAAAATGTACAACTGATTGGCAAAGACATAACGATCAATGGATGTCTCTTTATGATGGGGATTTGGAAAATTGCATAAAATATATGTATCAAGAGGGTTCTATGTGGTTTTTACATTAAAATATAAATAAACTTGAGAATTTGAAATTCCTCATAGCTTCTTCAGCCCGGTAAAAGCTTTTACAAGTTTCTCTTTTATTGCAACAAAAAAATCCATTTTGTTATCTGATTTAATATTACTGCCTAATGTTGTTTCAAGGAATTGAAAATATCCGTTTTCTCCGAAATCACTTGTCCACAATTGAATCGACTTTTCAATACGCAATAAACACTTTATCGGAAGTTCAAAATATTCTTTTGCCTCAAAAACATTCATATCTTTCTTTAGAACTTTTTTGATTTCAGGGTTTGTAAAAGGGTCAACCGCCATGAGCATCCCATTCATAAAATATTGATTTGCCTCGTTTGCGAAGCGTGAATAATCGTATTCTATTTCCCTGATATATCCATCTATAGTTAACAAGCTCATTTTAACAGCTTCTATTGCTCTACTTCCGGCAAATAGGGGATTTTGCCGATGGAGTTTTAAAAGGTTGCTTTCAATACTAAATAACATCATACCATAAGGAGCACTATCCTCTTCGCCTCTGGGAATAGTGCCAAATTCCTTTGCCAAGAGCGAGGAAATCCTGTTTAGTCTGTATGCATCTACGATTTTCTTTGCCATAAATCTTCAATCCTCCATTACAATAAAATAAGCTGTTCTTTTTTAATTTCAATCTCGGTTTTATCTTTAACACTAGCCATTCTTAACCTCCTTCAATTTATTCTTTTTAATAATAACTCAAAAAAAATATGTTTCAATGTATTTCTCATAAGGTAATGATAGCATGTTTGCACAAATATTTCGAGAGGAAAATGCTTAGTCGAGCTTAGTCGCATACAACACGCCAAAATTTTTGTAGAATTGTTCATAACTAATTTTTATCCATTCAGCTGTATTCCAAGGATTAACAATAGTTAATGTTTTAGTGGCACAAAAATTCTGATTAAAAGTGCAACACCTTTCAAATACAATAGAATTGAAAGGAATAGGCACATGGAAAAGACATATGAGCAATTAAATGATAAAGATAGGCATCAGATGGAATTATTAATTAATCAAGGGATGTCGTTTCGCTCTGTTGCTATTGTACTGGG
>CAISJE010000053.1 GCA_903885635.1 uncultured bacterium | reverse complement strand
TTAAACGCCATATCTATATTCATCTCATCCTCCATAAAATTAAACAATACATCTGTATTCTTTAATTTTAAAAGAAATAAGCTTGATTATCATACTTTAGATAGGTTATTTTTATTCTATTTCGCAATATGTCTATTATATATAATTAAATAATGTTATTGCGAATCCGCAATAGGAAAGAAGGAGGTAAAATGAAAAAAAGAGGTAAAAAAAAATATGGGTTTACACTTGCCGAAGTTTTAATTACATTAGGAATAATCGGACTGGTTGCCGAAATGACCATTCCTGCACTTATCCATGATTTTCAGGATGCAGTTTTAAAAACATCTTTCAAAAAGGCCTACTCTGTTGCCTCTCAAGCATGGGCTCAAGCAGTTGCGGAAAATCCGGGAAGTTTTACCGGTAAGGGCGGTTGGAGTTGCACTTGGGCTGACGGAACAACGGGAGATTATAATGCCAACGACGGAAGAATAGATGCATTTAAAAGTAAAATGAAAGTCGTAAAATCTTGCGTTGCTCAAGCAGGTTGTTGGCCTGATAATTATGAAACTTATGGAGTTATGCTTGGAGAGGGAGCAAACACTCCATATAGTTACAGTTGGATAAGTGCCGACGGCATGTGTTGGGCTGCACCTTGGAAAAATTTAGATGAAAGTAGTATCTTAGTCGACACCAATTGCAACAAAAACCCAAACAAAATAGGTAAAGATATTTTTCATTTTCAGTTAGGTGTTGACGGGATTATCTATTTTGTAATCGGCGACCCCTCCCCAACGGGAAAGCAAGTTTCCAGTGGTTTAGTTTGCCCACATTCAACTGACCCTTTAACAATAAGCGGCAGAAATGTCAGCTTTAAAAGCTGGTTGTATAATTGAATGCACATTTTAACATTTATTATCTTAAACAGCCTCATGATTAAGATAATATTCAACCGCCTCGTCTACAATTTTATTTATGCTTTTGCCCTTTTCTTTAGCTTTTTTTGCCAGTCTGTAATGTCTGTCAGATGTCGTACGATAAGGGATTTTACCCTTGAAATCTGTTTGACGTATAGGCTCATTAATCGGCAAATTTTGAGATAAAGAGGTCATAATATATGCACGTAAAGCATCTTTGAGCATAGAAAAACACTCGTCAGGAGTTTCACCATTGGTCATATTTTTTTCAAGCTCGTTAATAGAACCCAAAAAACACCCGTCAACATCACTATATTCGATAATGTAGGTCCAAGGTAAATTCAAATAATATTCTAAATTTTTATCCATCAGTAACCCGCCTTTCTGAGAGCATCTTTAATTTTTTCAACCATATATGGCTTCAATTCTTTTTGAGTAAGCACAACCGTAACTGATTGTGCATCCTTTTTTCTGTAAGTTTCGTGAGAAGAACCTGTTTTTTCTGCATAATAACCCAAGAATAACAATATACTAATAGCCTCATTAATAGTTATAATTGAAGAACCGTCCAATATTTTCTTAATCAGCTTCGCTCTTTTACTCATAAAGGCATTATATCACTTTTGATATCAAAAATCAAGTGGTTGACAAAAATAATCTTAAGTCTTAAATTAATACAATGACAACACTCGAAAATATAAAACTCTTTTTTAAACAAAACAACACAAAAACAGAACAGGCGATTGCAAGAATTTTACTCAAAAACTCCATGACAATCTCCGTCGCAGAATCTTGTACGGGAGGGCTTATCAGCTCCCGCCTAACAGATATTGCGGGAAGCTCGGCTTATATTAAAGAAAATTACGTAACCTACGCCAACGAAGCGAAAACGAAAATCTTAAACGTAAGCGAAGAAACCCTCCGCACCTACGGTGCGGTCAGCGAAGAATGTGCAAGAGAAATGGCAGAAGGACTTTTTGAAAAAACAAACTGTGATGTTGCGCTTGTCACAACAGGTATTGCCGGCCCCGCAGGGGCCTCAAAAGACAAAAATGTGGGTCTATTATACATCGCAATAAAAAATAAACTCACAACAAGCGTTAAAAAAATTGAACTCGACCCAAAACATAAAAGAAAAACAATGAAATTTATGTTTTCTCAAAAAGCCTTAGAGTTTTTAATCGAATTTTTGAACGGGTAATTATGCATTTAACCAATTATCATCCCGCAATAATCTGACTAATGATATTTTTAAAACTTTTAAGCAATACATCTGCGAATTTTTTTGTATCAATTTGCGTAAGTACTACTGCGGTTAAATCTCGAGGCAATTCTTTAATCATTTCGACAAGTTGAGCATGTTTGATAACAATGGACGCTTTAACGATATCTTCTTTGTTTCTTCTATGATCGATAATATTTGTATAAGCACTGGCATCAAACAATTGGAAAATTTTTGGATTTTCTTTAGCCATTTTTAAAACGAAATTTTGTTTATTCGCAAGAGGAATACCCATCATTGCTTCTCTGAACTTATCATCAGGAAGCTCACTAATCTGCTTCATTAAATTTTCGACATTGAAATCTGCCTTCCCGTCAAGACCTACATCCTGAGAACCTGATACCGGTTGTCCTGTTGCAGCCTCAAGCATTTGAGCCAAAATTTCAGGCTTCAATGTCTGCAAATACTTTATTTCAAGATCCTTATCCATGTCAGGAGATGTTAAGACTTTATTTAATTGGTCTTCCGGCATATACTGCATAAGTTGCTCAGGGGAAAACATTTCAAACGTAAGCTTAACCAATTGTTCTATCGGCAGCCCGCCAATCAAATCTATTAATTTATCTTTGGTAAAAAAATTAAGCCCTGCAACCAAATCGGCTTGATTTAACAAAGGAAGAAGTTCTTTCAAATCATATTCATTCATGTTGCTTAATATCGCATATTTATTCCCACAATTTTGCAACCCAAATAATTCGATAAATTTAACAGGATTTCCTAAAATTGAGGCATCAAAATTTGCCGCCGCAGTATTGCCCTGCTTAGCTTCCTTTTTCATAATCTCTTCTACCGACAAGCCTGAATATTCATCAGAAAGCTTTCGATAATTGATGTTAAACATGCTACACAGCAGGTATAAATCTGCGTCTAAAGTGATACCCATTGTAGGTGTTTCCTCCGTTAGTACTTATATTATATATAACGGCTTTTTTTTACAATATTTGAATGAAATTAACAATATTGTAACTTATTTTAATATTTTATTGTATAATGCTAAGTAAGAAGATGGGAAACACTCGAATTATGAAAATAATTAAAGAAATATTAATTTTTATTTTAACAGTTTTTGTTTTCACAGGCACTACCCAAAGTGCTTACTGTAAAACGATTAAAAAAGAAATTGAGACTCAAACAAAAGATGCAAGGATTATCAAAGCAACCTTGAGCTATGCAAAAATAGAAGGAGTTACAAAATACCCGACAGTTGTATTGCTTCATTCGTTGGGATATTCCAGTGAGGATTGGGTAAATTTAATTCCTGATTTAAACAATGCGGGGTATGCGGTCATTGCAATTGATTTAAGAGGACATGGAAAAAGCATTTATACTACCGGTTTTCAAAAAAAACCATGGGTATATTTCCAAACAAAAACATATCAAAAAATGCCAAGCGATATTATCACGGTTTTAGATCAGGCTCAAAAACAATCAAAAAAAGTTTCATTAGATAATATGGCAATAGTGGGAGCAGATATTGGAGCAAATGCGGCAGTTTTAGTTTCAAAAGAATTAAAGAAAAAACCCAAAACAATCGTTTTAATTTCCCCGACAACTTCATTTAAAGGACTATACATTCCTATTGCTATGGCCGAAATGGGAAATATTCCGATTTTGTCAATGGTAAGTACAAAAGATAAATATTGCATGCAAGAAGAAATAAAATTGTCCAAATTTGCTCAAGGCGGATTTTACGCAAAAAACTATCCTGAAGGCGGAATGGGCATGCTAATGCTTAAAACAAACCCCACAATGTCTCAAGACATTACAAGATGGATTATCAGGTATTTAAAATAAATTGCAGCAGCAGGATGCATCTTACGCACCGACTTAAATATTACACCTTAGAATACAATTTTTCTCTGCGTTTTTTAATGTCTGCACTCAAAATGTAATCTTCATATTTTTCGTGTGTACTGATAAACCCGCTAGGTGATATCTCGATAATTCTATCCGCAACAGTTTGTATAAACTGATGATCTTGCGAGGTGAACAAAACAGTTCCGCTAAATTCAATCAAGGAATTATTTAACGCCGTTATTGACTCCAGATCCAAGTGGTTCGTAGGTTCGTCCATTATCAAAACATTCGTTTCTGAAACCATCATTTTTGCAAGCATACATCTGACTTTTTCGCCACCTGAAAGCACTGTTGCACTCTTTTCAGCGTCTTCTCCCGTGAACAACATTCTGCCAAGATATCCTCTTAAAAAATTCACATGCTGATCGGGTGAATACTGTGCTAACCATTGGCTAAGATTAATATCCTCTTCAAAAAACTTATTGTTGTCTTTGGGGAAATACGAATGAGTAGCCGTCACGCCCCATCTAAACTCTCCGCTGTCAGGCTCCAATTCGCCCGTCAAAATCTGGAATAAAGTCGTAATAATTAAAGGATCTTTTGCCAAGAACGCAACTTTTTGCCCCTGATACAAATCCATGGCGAAATTATTGAACAAAACGTTTCCGTCTATTGATTTACATAAATCTTTTACGTGTAAAACATCTTTGCCAGGAATTTTTACGTAATTAAACCTAATTCTCGGATACTGTCTTGAAGACGGCTTAATATCTTCAAGCGTAAGCTTATCCAAAATATTTTTTCTCGAAGTTGCCTGTTTTGCCTTAGAAGCGTTCGCACTAAATCTCGCGATAAAGTTTTTTAATTCTTCCATTTTCTCTGTAGTTTCTTTATTTTTTTCTTCTCTTTGCTTCATTATCAACTGGCTTGCCTGAGACCAAAACGAGTAATTACCCGGATACAATTGAATTTTACCGAAATCAATGTCCGCTATATGCGTACAAACATTATCCAAGAAATTTCTGTCGTGAGATACGACAATAACGGTGTTTTCAAACTCGATTAAAAATTCTTCCAACCATTTAATTGTGCTGATATCCAAGTGGTTTGTCGGTTCATCCAAAAGCAAAATGTCAGGGTTGCCAAACAACGCCTGTGCCAATAAAACCCGAACCTTTTCACTACCCGCAAGATCACTCATCAATGAATAATGTAAGTCGTTGTTAATCCCTAAATCGTTCAACAACGAAGCCGCCATTGACTCGGACTGCCAACCGTCAAGCTCTGCGAACTCCGATTCCAGATGCGAAACTTTTATCCCATCTTCGTCGTTAAAATCAGGCTTTGCATAAAGTTCGTCCTTTTCTCTCATTATAGAATAAAGCTTTTTATGCCCCATAATTACGGTATCAATAACAGTATGTTCATCAAACTCATAGTGGTTTTGTTTCAAAACTGCCAGCCTTTGCCCTTTTTGGATATGGACTTCGCCTGATGTTTGCTCAATTTCACCTGAAAGAACTTTTAAAAATGTACTTTTTCCTGATCCGTTTGCACCGATAAGCCCGTAACAATTCCCGGGGGTGAATTTCACGTTTACATCCTCAAACAAAGGCTGCGCTCCGAATCTTACGGTTAATTTACTTGTTGATATCATAATTTTTATCTTCTCGCTATTTTATGTGTATGCTGTGTAATTACTACCATTATACAACAAACATAAGAAGATAAATAATTCTAAACTCTATGCCGCCTTTGAGATTACTTTAGAAACAAAATTTGTAATCTCAAAGAAAGAATCTTTAACTAAATCCCCGACTAATTCGGGTAAGCTTCTATTTTCCAAGTAGTCAAAAGCAAAATAGATTGGATCTCTTGAATTGTTAAATCTCATAGTTAAATCGTTATTTGTTAAATATTTGAATTCATTAGGATTTTGTTCAGCTTTTTTAGCCCTTTTACGCTTTCTCAACGGAGAGTATTTACCGTTTCCTTGCTTTTCGTTTGTTGCTGCAAATATCATTTTCATTTTCTTTATGCTCTCCGAATTTTATATTATTATATCCTATGTATATATAAAGTTATATACCCCATGAAAATTGCCTTTTTGTCCAATGAATTGTAAAGGATTGTAAACTATTGTTTTTATTGTGAGATATGAAACCTTTTTTATATCTTCATGCTAGAATATTTTTAGGAGAAATTAAATGAAAAAACTTTTATTAACATTTATTTTTTTAATGCTTGGCTTAGGTGTTTTTGCGAACGAACAGCAAGAGGCGCTTAACTTTTTTAACAGTTTTATTCAAACTTCCAACAATTACGGCACATCATTGTTGGACATGTATTCAGATGACGCAAAAATCATCAGACAGGTTGTAAAACCCGATGGAAAGCTGGTAAATGTTCCTTTTTCGATAGACGATTACAGGAAACAAATGAGATTAAGTTCAAAAATTGCCAAACTAAAACATTATAAAAACCAGTATTCAAATATTACCGTTACCAAGGCTCCAAACGGTTACAAAATAGATTCAATAAGGAAACCTTCCCTGAGTGATTATAAATTAAAGTCCTCAATGGTAGTAAAAAAACAGCCTAACGGAAAATGGCTTATTGTTGAAGAATTAATGCAAACAAAAGAACAAATTTTCTTAAAATATGCAAAATAAGGAAAACTCATGCTAAATAATTTCAGGTTTTTAACTTCAGGCGAATCACACGGGAAATGTCTAAACGGCATAATTGACGGAATTCCTGCAGGGTTTGAAATAAATTTAAATCTTATTAATGACGAACTCAAACGCCGCCAAGGCGGCTGGGGACGCGGTGGCAGGATGAAAATCGAAACTGATACGATTGAAATTAAATCAGGGGTCAGATTCGGCAAAACTACCGGTGCACCGATTTGTTTGGAGATTATGAACAAAGATTTTGAGAATTGGAAAACGATTATGAGCATTGAAAAAATTGGTGCTCAAGACGACATTGGAGAAGTCGAAAAATCTTTTACAAAGCCGCGTCCTGGGCATGCTGATTTGGCGGGGGCTATAAAATATGACTTGAAAGATTTAAGAGATGTATTAGAGCGTTCAAGTGCACGAAAGACAGCAATCGATGTTGCGATAGGGGCTGTCGCAAAGCAAATTTTAAAAGAATTTGATATAACTTGCTATTCTCAAATTATTAGCATTGGCTGCGAAAATGAAGACGCTAAGATTAAAGAAAAAATAGAGACTGCACAAAACCAAGGTGATACGTTGGGCGGCAATTTCCAAATAGTATTTGAAAATTTACCTGTAGGATTGGGTTCACATGTGCAGTGGGATAGAAAACTCGATGGGCTTATCGCACAGGCGGTTATGAATATTCCTGCTGTTAAGGCGGTTGAAATAGGTCTTGGGGTAGGTTGCGCAAATGTTTTCGGAAGCAAAATGCACGATGAAATATTTGTTGAAAATAACAAATATTTTAGAAAAACAAATAACGCGGGCGGACTTGAAGGCGGAATGACAAATGGCGAGAATTTAGTTGTTAAAGCAACCATGAAGCCTATACCTACATTAAAAAAGCCACTTGCAACCATAGATTTTAAAAATAATTCTCAAAGCGAAGCTCATTTTGAACGTTCAGATGTTTGTGCCGTTTCTGCCTGCGCGGTTGTTACAGAAGCAATGGTTGCTTCTGTTTTGGTGGACGCGTTTTTAGATAAATTCGGAAAAGATAATATTACTGAAATAAAAAATTGTTATTCAAACAGAAATTACTCAAACAGGATTTAAGAAATTGGAAATACAAGATAATCTTAATATAATTTTGGTCGGCATGCCCGGTGCCGGAAAATCTTACATTGGAGGGAAATTAGCCAGACTTTTGGCTCATTTTACCTACATTGATACCGATGACGAAATCGAAAAAAGTGTGGGCTTAACTATTTCTGAAATTTTTGAAAAATATTCTGAAAAACATTTTAGGAAATTGGAAAATAAAATAATAAAAGAATTCTCTCAAACCAGAAACCATATAATTTCTATCGGCGGCGGGGCATTTGAAAACCCCGAAAATATAAAACTTCTTAACCAAAATGGAATTACTTTTTATTTAAAAACTCCGGCAAAAGAACTTTTTAGAAGGGTTGAAAACGAAAACCATCGGCCTCTTTTAAATGAAAATTCTCCACAAAAAATTATTGAAAAATTATTGATTAAAAGAGAAAAAAATTATTTTAAGGCAAATTTTGTAATTGACACCTACCAAAAACAAGCTTATACTATCTTGAACGATATTTTAAAAGAGTACGAAAATTATGTTAGATGAAAAATTGCTCGTAGAACTATCTGCAGAAAAACAATATCCCATTTTTATAAACTTTGATTTGATAGAAAATCTTGAAAAAAGCGTTTTTAATTACACAAAAGCAAACAAGATACTTCTTGTTGTAAGTGAAAAAGTTAACAAAATTTATGGGGGGAAATTAAATTTTAAAAATAGCATAAAATACGTATTAAAGGACGGCGAAAGACAAAAAAATCTCAAAAACTATCAGCGTATTTTAAATTTTGCCCTAAAAAACAAACTCGAAAGAAAAGATGCTATTGTTGCCATTGGCGGCGGTGTAGTTGGCGATATCTCAGGATTTGTGGCTGCGACTTATCTCAGAGGGATTGATTTTATTCAGATACCAACGACCTTACTCGCCTGCGTAGATTCCTCAGTCGGTGGTAAAGTCGGAATTAATACCGATTTTGGGAAAAATATGGTCGGGGCATTTTATCAGCCAAAAGCTGTTTTTTGTAACCTTAATTTTCTTAAAACACTTGATGAACGTCAATTTAAAACAGGGTTAAGCGAAGTTATAAAATATGCTTTTATAGAAAAAAGTTGTCAGGCTGGTTATGAATACAATTTTTTTGAGTTTCTTGAAAAAAATTCGGACAAAATATTATCCCGTGATGAAGAAGTTTTGGCTAAAATTATAAAAATATCACTTGAACTAAAAGCTTCTGTTGTTGCGAAAGACGAAAAAGAACAGGGATTGAGGAAAATTCTTAACTTTGGACATACATTAGGACATGCAATTGAAAAAGTTACGAATTATAAAAAATATACTCACGGCGAAGCCGTAGCGATTGGCATGAATTTTGCGATTTCTTTGGCATGTAAAAAAGGATTAATTACCGAGGAATATAAAAATCAATCATTTGAACTTATTAAAAAATATAATTTAGTTGGAAAGACACCAAAATTTAATCAAAAAAAATTGATTGATGCAATGTACTCCGACAAAAAAGTTGAAGACGGCAAAATAAAGTTCATTTTACCGATACGAAAAGCATCAGCCGAATGTCTTGACTTCAATCCTGAAGATTTTTATTAACCGCCAAGAGTCGTGCTGCTGCTAGTTTTATTGCTACTACTAGTATTAAAGTAAGAATCAAATACTGATGCGGAATTTTTCAAAGCAGAAATAAGTTTATCCATAGCGGCAAATTTAGTTTCAAGCTGTGTCTGATATTTTGTTAAAGCATCCGCCATACTAGTCTTTTGTGTATTTAAACGAGCAACTTGAGATTCATAAGAATTGCTGCGTGTTGTAAAATATCCATTAATCGGATCAAGAGAATTACTTAAGCTTGTCTCCATTTTTGTCAAAACCCCTGTCGTTCCGCTTGCAGTATCACCCAAAAGGAGTTTTACCACGGCATCCGGATTACTTTTTAAAGCGGCAGCCAATTTGTCCGAATCTATTACCAATTGTGTTGTATCAGCTGAGAGATTCGTGCTTATTTTTCCTGCCGTAATGCCTATACTTGCAAGATTTTGATAGCCCGTAGTTCCAGTAACATTATCCGTGGCGGTGGAACGAATTTTATTTCTAAGCATGTCCAAAATAGATTCACCGTGTAAATTACCGGTAAGGCTCGTTGCTCTATCTGTCGATGTAATCGCCGAGTTGAAAGAAGTGACAAATGATTCAATCGCCGATACGGCACTTGTTGTATCCGTTGCTACATTTATTGTGGCATTGGAAGATGTTTCAGCGTTTAATGTGAGAGTCAAGCCTGTTATACCTGAAATATCGCTTGTAACCGTATTGGAAGACGAAGTAATTGTTGTTCCATTAATTGTCAAAATAGCGTTTGTACCCAATGTTTGAGAATTATTAGTCAATTCTGTGCTTGCCATTGAGCCGTCTGCTGCATTCCAAGTTGAAGTTGTAAAGCCCATAATATCGGTAAAATTACTTGTTCCTGCTTGAATATTAATATTAGAAGCCCCTTGATTAGAGGATTCCAAGGCTAATTTACCTGAGTTTGAATCCCAAAAAGCTGTAACTCCGGCATTAGCATTATCATTAATTTGTTTTACCAAACTACTCAAAGTTGTAGTTCCATCAATTGTAAATTCGGCATTCCCGATTGTGAAAGTTCCTGCTGTTACGTTCCCGCTTGTAAATGCCGCACTTGTTAAAGCCGCAGAAGTATCTGTATCAAAAACAGACTTGCTACTTGTATAAGAACCGTCAACATTTTTTGTTAATGATAAAACATTAGAAACATTTGAAGTATCAGCGGTGGAACCGATAACAATATTTGAACTGCTACCTGCACCGATTGTAACTTTCCCTTCGGCATCAACACTCGCCGCCAAGCCTGTTGCACTTGTTATATTATTTAAGACATCCCCTAAAGTATTGCTTAAATTTACAGCAATGGAATACTTAGTATTATCAACGTATATACTCAATGTTCCAGGCTTAACTATTCCACCGGAAATACTGCTCACGAGAGTAGTTCCATCAACTTTAGAAGCTACAGCCGAGGAGCTTTGTGCAGTGGTTGCTGTTGCCAGTTGGGAAACCCCGATTTTAAGTGTTTGAGCATCAGCGTAAGCAGACACCGAAGCCGCTACGGCAGAAGAAGATGAAGTAGCGGCTTTTTGATTGAAAACATTATTCAAAGCCAAAGTCTTACTAAAAGTCTGTATGGAGGCAAGTAAAGATGTATAATTACTTTTCAAATTTGATAAAGTAGTTTCTTGAGTTCCTATTTTACTAACGTTAGTACTAACAGCATCAATTTTTGCCTGCTTAGCCCCAACCAATGCTGTTATCCAACTTTGATAATCAAGACCTGAGCCTAAACCTTTAACTGTTATTGCCATAATGAAATCCTTTTCAACCCTCTGTAACTACATATTATCTTATCATTATAACATATCGTACAAACAATTCAACCCTACAACATCATCTCAAAGTATGAAAAAGCTACCTTACTTTACTTTCTTCGCCTTTTAAAAGTCTTTGGATATTTGCTTTATGGAGATATATAATGTATATAGCGCCTAAAGCGCAATAAATAATATATGAAACAGGTTCGTTACATAAGTACATCAATATCGGCGAAACAGAAAGTGCAACAATCGAACCCAATGAAACGTATTTTGAAAGATAAGTTACGATTGACCAAATTAATGCAATAACAAGCCCTACTTGCCAATTAAGGGCTAAAATAGTTCCTACGCCTGACGCGACTGATTTTCCGCCTGAGAATTTAAGAAATACCGATTTGCTGTGACCCAAAATCACCGCAATCGCACACAAAACAGGAATAAGTCCGATTGACACAAAGGTTGTAGCAAAAATTTTAGCCAAAACGACGGGCAGAGCTCCTTTAAATGCATCTAAAAGAAGCACTATGAAAAACCATTTTTTACCCATGACCCGTTTAACATTCGTTGCTCCTGTTGAGCCTGAGCCGATTGTTCTTATGTCTTGGTTTGTAAATAGTTTTACAACTATGTAACCTGTCGGGATTGACCCGATTAGATATGCTATTATTATTGATATTATTAGTTGTTCCATAATTACCTTTCTTTTAGTTGAAAAGTCGAACAGTCGAGAAGTTGATAAGTCGAATAGTTTTGCACATCTCGCTTACTTTTTCCTTTTTGCTTTTTCCTTCGTTTCGGGGCTTATTGTCGGTGGGTTAGGGAACCCACCCTACTTCAACGCCCTCTGGCTTGTTACCGCCGTTTACCGTTTACCGTTTACCGTTCACCGTTTACCAAATATTACTCTTTCAATTCCCGCTAAATCCTTTTCAATCTCAATATTTTCAAATCCCGATTTTGTCATTAATGTTCTTACAGCGTCTGCCTGATTAATACCGAGTTCAAACATTAAGTATCCGCCTTCGTTTAAAAATTCGGACGCTTTTGTTGTTATTTTCTCATAAAATTCAACGCCGTCAATATCTTTTGCAAAAAGTGCCAAATCAGGCTCAAAACCTACCTCTGCTTGAAGCCGTTTTTTTTCGCTTATCGGGATATAAGGCGGGTTTGATATTATCATATCAAATTTTTCATCTTGTTTTACGTTTGAAAAAATATCGGATTTTCTAAAAATAGCCTTATTGAAAAGTTTGAGCCGAGAAGAATTTTCAATGGCGACTTGTAGTGCATCAATCGACACATCAACACCTAAAACTTGAGTATCTGTGAGCTTGGCAATCATGCAGGCTATGCAACCGCTACCTGTACCGATGTCGAGGACTTTTTCAAACTCATTTTGATGAATTATTCCAACCGATTCTCTTACCAAAATCTCTGTCTCGTCACGAGGGATTAAGACATGTTCGTTCACAATAAAATATTCGCCCATAAAATAGGCTGTGCCTATAATATGCTGGATAGGAATTCTTTTTTTGGCTCTGAATTTTGCCCGTTCAATCACAATGTCATTTTCTTCAAATTCCTCATTCAACGCCAAATCAATGTCGGAAAGTTTCAAAAAATGCTTGACAAGCATTTTTGCTTCAATTTTTGCTTCATTAGGTTCAATTCCGCCGTCTGTAAGTATTTTTTCAATTTGTTTTATGTTCATTTAAAATCTCATCGATTAAGTTTCTCAAATCCAATTTTGATAAACTTTCCTCCTCTTTCCTTTCTATATTGTATCTTTTACACAAATTTTTGTAATAATAAAGCTGTTTTTTGCTCGGTAGCTCTTTAGACATTTTAACTTCTTGTAAAAACTTCCTTTTTTTCTTCTCAAATTCTTTTTGTGCCTGAATTATCGGTGCCTGACTTTTTTTGTAATCATAATATTTTTTACATTCTTTTATGAACAATTTAACCTCAGAGATGAAAATTTCATTCTCTATAAACTCCTCTAAAAATTCAAATCTCGAAGAATTTATTGCAAGATAATATTTTTCATCGTCCAAAAATTTTTCTAAAACCTCGTCAACGCTTAATTCAGGTAATTTTTTAACTAATGCTCTCAAAAAATTACACAACGCAGATTTTTGGGTTTTGCTAAGTTCCAAAAAAATTTTATTTTTCACTTCATACATCAAATATCTCAGGTTTATCTTAAAATGTCTTTTACGGAAAGTTTTTCTCCGATTTTAGAATTGTTAAATTTTGCCAAATTCTTGTAAATCGGATTGGTATGATTAATTGGACTATTTTGGTGCTTAATTTGAGGCTTGATTTGTTCTTCGACAATCTCATCAAGCTTTTCAACCGTTCTATCCAAAACTTTTAACTTTTTTTTCTCATCCATAGATTTATTATACCATATTTTTTGCTTATAAACATATAAACGCAAAATCTTTCAATAAATTGCCATTGTAAATTTTTATTGCAATAGCGCAATATTATCTCGTGTATATATTTATTATATATATACACACACACGAGATAATATTAAGAGAGATTATGAATTTTTTAGACAACATCCCACAAAAATGGTGGTTGCCCCCTCAGGCTGAAACCAATATAACTTTAAAACCTCAGGAGCAGAAAACGACAATAACCAATCCTTTTGCCCCTAAGTCACCACCGACCGTTAAATTAAACGAAGTTGGCAACGTTCCTATTGCAAATTCGACAGTTCCAAGTTGCGGCATGGGATTAACGGTTGAAAAAACAACCGCGCAAAGCGAAGAGAAACCATTGGTAAAAACAGGTGAAACCGTAGATGAACGTTTAACAAGATATTACGGTTCATCATATTCTAATGCAAACCGTGAGGATAAAGAAAAATTCTTAAAAAAATATATTACCGGTCACTTTGAGACGCTTAAAGGTAAAACAAGGTCTGAAAAACTTCAAATTCAATTGACCGACTATAAAAAATTGCTTTCAAATACCCAAAACAGTGATGATTACGAGATGATGGCAAAAGAAATTTCTATATTGGAAAAAGAAAATCAGGTTTCAGCCGCGAAATTTGCAATTAAAAATTCGAGAACTCCTGAATTAAGACACAGAGCAGAAGTCGGGATTGCAAGAGCAGTACACGAATGTGACAAAGGTAATCAAAGACCTTTGACCGATATAGTGGTTCAATCAGGAAACGAGGAAGCACAAAAAATCGGTGCGAGTCTGGTTTCACAAATTAATCCCGAAAATCAGAATTATGTTCATAAAGCTTATTTTGATTTAGATAAGGTGGAAATTCAAAAAACTTTAACACAACAGCTAGGACAGTATGACAAAGAGGTTCAACAGTCTATCTACAAAAGAACAATGACATCACAATACCAAGAAGTATTGGAGTTTGCGGCGAAAAATATTTATACGTTGCACAAAGATAATCAAGTCGCAGCAACCCAAATGACCGTAGCCACAAAAAACGAAGGTGCGATCAGGGCAGCAGCTTCCAACGCTTATTTATGCGATAAATCGAATCAAGCACAAATAAAAAGTACTTTGGTTTCTTCAGGATATGAAAGTGTTAAACAAACTTTAAAAGAGGCAGAAAGGAAACAATCTACACAAGCGGCACAAAGCACCGCCCCACAAAAACCGCAAACGAGTAATTCAAGCGTAGCCGAAGAAATTAAAAAAATGATAAACTCACCTAATAAAACTGCATTGAATAAGGCTGTTCAAAAGTTGTCAAATCCACAAAAAATAGCGCTCATGTCCTCGCTTTCGTCAACCGAATTACTCAGTGTACTGGACGCAATTCTTGCCGACAACCCATCAAGCGAGGTTATTTCTAAGGCAATGGAACTTATTGGAGGACTTGACTATAAAAATAAAGAAAAATATACGCAGCAACTAAGAAAAACTTCTGCCTTTAATATTATGATTGAACGAATAAATTCAATCGATCCAAGCCTACAAGTTTTATTGGTTAAATTCGTGGAAAATTTAAATACAATTGATAGAGCTAAACTTTCACCAAATGCTCAAGCTGCTTATGACGAGCGAAAAGAAGAACTAACCGGCAAGCAAATGTAATATAGAATTAGTGCAATACTACACTACTTTCTATTTCAGCAACAACATCATCGCTTAGTTCGGGAACATCTTTATTTATAACGGCTCCCAGTTCTTTTAATCTGTCAATATTATTTAAAATATTATCTTTGCCATCTAATTTTGTCAATGCAGAAATTAATTTTTTTCGTGCGTCAAGTAAATCCTTCAACATATCAGAAAATTTGTCAAGCATTTTTGTACAAATTCTGGTAATTTCAATAGCGTTTTTATTTTGTCTTTCAACTACATGAAAAGAATTAATAATCTTTAAAGACGCCAATAGAGTTGATGGTGAAACCGGCATAATTTTATTTTTCCAAGCAAATTCCCACATCTGGGCATCATCGCAAAACACCAACGAATAGCAACTTTCAATCGGTACAAACATTAGTACATAATCAGGTGAAACGTAGCTTCCCGTAGAAGCATACTCCTTTTTCGCAAGCCCTGTAATATGTGCTTTTGTAGAATCTTTGAACGATTTTAAATGAAAATCTCTCTCATCATCACTGTTTGAATTCACATAAGCATCCCAAGAGGCAAAAGAAGTCTTAGCATCAATATAAATACATCTGTTTTCGGGTAAAAGTATTACAGCATCAGGTCGCCTGTCATCAAACCCTTTTTGAAGCAAAAATTCGTCGCCGTTTCTTAACCCCGAAGCTTCAAGAACTTTCTCTAAAACTATTTCACCCCAATGCCCCTGTTTTCTATTATCGCCACGCATAACGTTGACGAGCGCATTTGTATCGTGGGAAATTTTGCTCCCTGCCTCTATAAATGACTTGATATTTGTATCGAATTTAGTAAAATTTTCGATTTCTTCTTTAAAATTTTGTTCGGTTCTTTTCTCAAAATCTTCTATTCTTTCTCTAAATTTAGAGAAAAATTCTTCAAGTTTTTCTTTATTTTTATTGGAAAATTCTTCAGAACTTTCTTTAAAGAGTTTGTTTGTAATATTCTCAAAATAGAGTTGCATTTGAGAAAACATTTGTTCTGTAGAAGTTTTTGCACTTTTATGGATTGTGGTGAAAATAAGGAACACAAGCCCCGCACCACATAAAAACCCAACTATAAATATTATTATTTCCATATCCACACCCCCTAAATTAATTTTAGCATAAACAGACTTTTGATGTAACAACTCCGATAGCTTTTAATTAACTTGTGCAGTGTTTTTGAGTCATTGCGATTATGTCAAGTGCCGAGTGTGACAAAAAGCGTCCACCGAAGCAATCTCCCTGTCTCATTGTAAGGGGCGAATGAGATTGCTTCGTTCCCTCAATGGTTTTCTGACTAAAAACCCCTCGCCTCGCAATGACTTAAAGGGACTAGACCTGAGTAGTTACCGAATCTTTACATTTGGACTTTTTTAAAAAAATGGTGTTAAATATTACTATGACTGATGAAATTAATAAAAAAGTTATAAGTATTTTTTCTAAGCATAAAAACTCCCAGCCTATCGAAAACGAAGATAGAGTAAAATTCTTTGCGGGGTTTAATTATGTTAAAATTAATAAGGACAATAATGGTAAAAAATTTAACGTAGAGCAATTGGAAAAATACGCACAAGGGTGTCATTATATTGTCAGAGTTATGAGAAACATCAATAATGAAATTATTTTATACAACTACGATGTGCCCAATAATCAGTTATTTAGGTTCATTAAGGCGTTTGAAAATAATACTCTAAACGGTGTAATTATTGAGATAGATAAATACTTTCCCGAAGATTTGGCCTAAAATTAATATAAATATGAAAAATTTTTTTGAAGAATACCACGAACTTTTATATAACTGCAATAAACCATATCAATACGTTGGCGGAGAGTTTTTGTCACGCAATAAAGAATTTGAAGCCGCAAAAGTAACTTTTGCGTTTGCTTTTCCAGACAAGTACGAAATCGGTATAAGTAACCTCGGGCAAAGGGTTTTGTACGGGATTATCAACGACCACGCTGATTTTATGGCGGACAGGATTTATGCACCCGAAGTGGATTTTAGAAAAAATTTAATCGAAACAGGAAAAGAGTTTTACTCGCTTGAAAGCAAAACTCCGTTGAAAAACTTTGATATAATAGGGTTTTCGCTCCAATATGAAATGTCTTATCCGACAGTGCTTGCGATGATGGAGATGGCAAAGTTTCCTCATAAATCTAGTGAAAGAGGAGAAAACGACCCGATAATTTTGGCTGGTGGACCTTGTGCTTATAATCCTTTGCCGTTGGCGGATTTTGTTGATGCGTTTTTAATCGGTGATGGCGAGGAGGTTGTTTTAGAGGTTTGTGAAGCGATAAAATTTGCCAAGGATAAGGGGCTTTCACGTGAAGAAAAAATTCGAAAAATATCGCAAATAGAGGGCGTTTTCGTCCCCGCAATTTCAACAAACAAAGTTAAAAAACGACTTGTGCAAATCGGGTACGAAAACGCCCTCAAAGCTTATCCAATACCTTTTTGCTCCTCTGTGCATGACAGGGCGATTGTGGAAATTCGACGCGGTTGTGGAAGAATGTGCAGGTTTTGTCAGCCGGGGCATGTGAATTTGCCGGTGAGAGAAAGAAGCGCCGAAGATATAATAAAAATCGCAAAAGAATTAGTCAAAAACACAGGATATGACGAATATTCACTGCTTTCTTTGTCCTCAAACGAATATTCAAATATTAAAGAAGTGATTAAAGAACTTGCCGTTGATTTTGACGATAAAAGAGTTTCCGTTTCACTTCCGAGCCAAAGAATTGACGGTTTTAACCTTGAGCTGGCTAATTTGGTTCAAAGTGTTCGAAAATCCACCATGACACTTGCTCCTGAGGCAGGAAGCCAAAGGCTTAGAGATGTTATCAGAAAAAATATAACGGAATCACAGATTTTAGATGCCGTTTTGACATTATATGAAAACGGCTGGTCGAAGATTAAATTTTATTTTATCATCGGGCTTCCGACAGAAACGCTTGCCGATGTTGATGAGATGGTCAATTTACTTGAAGAAATCAAGTATCGGACAAAAATGTTAAAACGAGAAAAAGGGCTTAAGCATGGGCTTGATTTGACATGCACGCTTTCGATTTTTGTACCCAAGCCGTTTACGCCTTTTCAGTGGTTTGGGCAGTCGGATTTAAGCGAAGTAACGGAAAGAATTCATTATTTAAAAGATAAAACGAAGCATATAAAAGGGCTTAAGATAAATTACCATGAGCAGGCAGTGTCGCAACTTGAGGCGGTTTTGACCCGTGGGGGCACTGAACTTTGTAATTATATCGAAAAACTTTGGCAAAAGGGCTGTTATTTGGATGCTTGGGGGGAACATTTTGACAGGCATGTTTGGCGAGAAACCGCGGAGGAATTGGGAATTTCACTGAAAGACTTAGCCGAAAAAGAGTACTCAACGGAAGAAAATTTGCCGTGGGATTTTATTGATATCGGGGTTGAGAAAGATTGGCTGATTTCTGAATATAAAAGCGCACTTGGAAATATAACAAAACCGTCCTGCGAAACAGGGTGCGTACAATGCGGCGTTTGCTCGAATTTTAATACGCACAAAGTCTTGGACAAAGCGTATTTGAGTAAAAAGGGGAAAGAGAAAAGGGAAACTGAGGTAGAAAGCCGTTTACCGTTTATCGTTCACCGTTTACCCAACAAATATCGTATTAAATTAACAAAAACAGGCATTTTGCGTTATTTTTCTCATCTTGATTGGCAAAATACTTTTTTAAAGGCACTTGCCAGAAGCGGGCTGAACGTCGTGTTTTCGCAAGGATTTAACCCCTCGATGAAGGTATCTTTGGGCGTTGCGCTTCCGCTTTTTGTCGAGAGCGAATGTGAGCTTGTGGATATAGAAATTTATGATGAGCCGATAATCTCCTTGACGGGGAAAGAGCTAGGGGAGTTCGAGAATGAATCGGATTTGCGAAAAGCCGCAATTGCTTATTACAAGAAAAATATTCAGGGGATAACAGTTGAACATCCTGTTTTAGGTGGAATTCAGTTTACAGATAAAGGAATTAAAAAAACAAGAGGAGCAAGTGCTGATTTAAGAAAATTAAAGTGTCTGCCCATGTTAATAGATTTAATTAAAACAGCCAAATTTGAAGGTAATGCAGAGATATATAAATCAAGAAAGGATAATTTTTATAATTTTTATTATTTAATAAATAGCATTTATGTCGATAATAAGTTGTATGAACATAGAATTGTCATTGGGGAAAATGAATTTGGTAAAAGATATTATGATATAAACATAAAAACAGGCTCATTAACTTTGTCCCAATTACAAAATCGGGGTGTTAATGAACCTAATAATATTATACAACATTCAAACCCGAATTTCAACCCCCTCGAGGAAAGCGAAATAACCTCGCTCCAACTAAAGTTGGAGAAAGTTCTCCCTGTGGGTTGCGAAATAATAAGTATTGTAAAACTCGATAAATCAGCCAAAGCTATTGATAATACAGTGCAATGGGCTGAATATCAAATTAAACTTTTTGAGGAGACTATTCAAAATTTTGAAAGTTTGCGCTATAATATGGAAAGAGTTTTGTCTTCTGAGGAAATTTTACTGACGAAGAAAAACAAAAAAGGATTTTTAAAAAGCATAAACATAAAACCCGCCATCAAATCATATAGATTTGGAGGTAAAAGTGAGGGAAATTGTTTATTCATAATTTTAAAAACAGGTCAGGGTGGTGACATTCCTGCACTGAGAGCCGATGATTTACTGAAAATCGTCTCGCCTGATATTTTATTTGATATTAAACGAATGAAGTTTTTTGATGAAAATATCAATGAAATATGATTTTAAAAAGAGTTTGAAGACATTTGCAAGTTAAAATACTTGCGAGAAAACGCGAGCGTGCAGAGGCTAAGAGCCTTTCAATGCAAGCGAGAAAGAAAAAAGGATTTTTATGGAAAAAACAGGGAAAAAGATTATTATCGCAGAACGCGATAATATTGCTGCGATTATGGAAGGGAAAAAAGTCTCGGAATTTTTTGTTCACAGAGGTGATATTTTATTGGGCGATATTTATTTGGCGAAAGTCGAAAATATTTTACCAAGTATCGAAGCGGCATTTGTCGACGTTGGGGTCGATAAAATGGGGTTTTTACACGCACAAGATGTTGTCGGAAAAGGTGCGCTTAAAGACAAGCTTTCACCAAAACAAAAATTAGTGGTTCAGGTTGTGAAAGAACCGACAGGACACAAAGGACCGAGAGTTACAACAGAAATAAGTCTACCGGGAAGATTTTTGGTGCTTATCCCGAACGAAACGGGGATTAACGTAAGCAGAAAAATAGATAGCGTTAAGGAAAAAGCGCGTTTAAAATCAATTGTAAACTTGCTAAAACCTGTAGGTGTAGGGGTTATTGTAAGAACCGAAGCTGCAGGTCAATCAGAGGCGGATATTCAGGAAGATTTGGAAGTCTTGTTGGAAAAATGGAATAATATTGTAACTTCTGCTGATAGTTTAACCGCTCCGGCTTTGATTTCCAGAGATCAGGATCTTTTATACAGGGTTTTGAGAGAGGCTTGTACTGACGATATTTCAGAAATTGTTGTCGACACCGTTTTCGCTATGAATAGAGCTCAACAGTTGCTTCAAAACTGGCATATGAGCCGAAATATTGAGGTTTCTTTGTATAAGGGTACAGAACCGCTTTTGATTGCAACAGATGTTTATAAAGAAATTAAAACAGCACTTCAAACAAAGGTTAATTTACCTTCTGGCGGTTATTTGTACATTCAAACAACAGAAGCACTCAGCGTAATTGACGTGAACAGCGGCAAATTTACAAGCTCCGCGACTCAGGATGAAACTATTTTGAGAACAAACAAAGAGGCTGTACAAGAAATTGCAAGACAGTTACGTCTAAGAAATATCGGCGGGATGATTATCGTCGACTTTATCGATATGACTTCGCGCGTTGATAAGTTGGCGATTTTGGAAGATTTTGAAATCGCGCTTGAACCTGATAAATCAAAACCTCAAATCGGGCAACTTTCTGATTTAGGACTTGTAGAGCTTACAAGGCACAGGCAGGGGCAAAGTTTGTCTGAACTTTTTACAAAAAAATGTCCTCATTGTCAAGGAAACGGCTATGTGATGGAGGATTTTAAATTTGCTTCACCTACCGCAGAAGGCGAATATCGAGCAAAGGCAGCTAAATTAAAGCTTCCAGTGAGTAATTTCAAGAAAAACACTCCGGTTAATAATTTCAAAAAAGAATTTAATACTCAACAAAATGAAGCGCAGGGCGAAACTGAAACCGAAATTGTTGGTGAAAATAGTCTGCAATTACAGGAGAATAGAAACCGTAACAATAACAACAGACGAAATAAATTCAATCGGAACAAAAACAGAGACAGATTTCCGATAGAAAATCAGGAACAAATAGGGGTTCAACCTACTGGAGAAAGACCTGTTTTTGAGGGTAGGCCACAAACCACCGTACTTCAACCTTCGGAAGAAAGACCTGTTTTTGAAAGTAGACCTCAAGCCGTACTTCAACCTGTTGAAGTAAAGCCAGCGGTTGAGATAAAGCCTCAATTTGAACAAACACCGTTAATTCAACCGCTTCCGATAACGGAAATTAAAACGTCTGAATCAACGCAAATTGTCCAAGAAAATACGCCTGAAGAAAAACCTAAAAAAGCTATCAGAAGGCCAAACAGAAATACTTCAAAGAGAGTTAAAGCAACGAATACTGAGGTGAAGAATGAAGAAGCACCTGAAACTAATTAATTTAATAGCGCTTGCGGAAAAATTAGGAATTTTTCTCGCAAGCTCCCTTGTCCGGCTCGCACCCATACCAGCGGCTATCCCGCAGCTGGTACGGGTGCGAGCACTTCCAAGGTCGGACTTGAAAAATCTCAAAAAACTGTCATTTTTTGGATTTTTCCGCGTCCTCATATTTATTTTGGCAATATTTTCAGCCCTTGTTTTTACAGGGGTTGAATGTTATGCCGCAGGAGCCGTAGCGAAAGCTGTACAAACAGAAGCTACGCATGGTATTTTTAAGTTTTTTATGGCAATGTTGGGAGTTTTAATATCATCTTTGGCAATTTTTGCAGGGTTAAAATTTTATAAAAAATTTATGTTGAAAAATAATTCAAAATTTGATAATATTGATTACGACAAAACTCTTGATAGTCCGCGAGATTTTAAAGAGGTTATTAATTTATTTTTGGATAAAACGGAGAAATAATTTTTTTACGAAAGGGTTTTTATGAAAATTGCGCTGATTCCGATAGATAATCGACCCGTTTGTTACAATTTGGCGCAAGAAATAGCAAATATAGACAATGGTTTGGAGCTTTTTTTACCTGACAGAAAACTTTTAGGCTCACTTCGTTCAATTGCTGATATTGAGGGGATTTTGAATTGGCTTACAAATCTTGAACATGTAGATGCAATCATTGTTTCACTTGATAGCATTGCTTATGGGGGGTTAATCTCATCAAGAAGAAGCAAAGACAATATTAACGAAATTAAAATAAGATTAGAAAAATTTAAGGATAAATTCAAAGGGAAAGTTTATGCTTTTTCAAGTATAATGCGGATTTCTAATAACAACATCAATGAAGAGGAAAAAAAATATTGGGACAATTTCGGTACAAAAATATTTGAATATTCTTATAATTTTCACAAAGAAGGCATTGATAAAAGTGATATTCCTGATAAAATTTTAACCGATTATCTTGCTACAAGACAAAGAAATTTTCAAACAAATAAAATGTATCTCGGCTGGCTTGAGGAAGGAATATTTGATACGCTTGTATTTTCAAAAGATGATTGTGCGGAATTTGGGCTTAATGTCTTGGAATCTGAAATTTTAGACAGAATAATTAAAGAAAAAAACCTCCCTGCATTTGTAAAAACCGGTGCGGACGAAATTCCTTTGACGCTTATGGCACGTGCAATTACTGATTGGAAGTGTAAAGGTTGTGAGGCGCCAAAAATTTCACAGAAATTTTTGGCGCCTGAGTACAAAGATTTAATCTCAAATTACGAAGATATTTCTATCGAAAAAAGTGTTCAGGCACAAATTGAACTTGCAGGTGGGAAGTTGGCAAACGAGCAAGAGTCAGATATAGTCTTAGTTGTGAACAACTTTGAACAAAATCAGGGCGAAATTGTTATGAATATTAAAACAAAGCCTTTCAGTGAAAAGTTTGAATTCCCACAAAAGCCTTTTATGATAGCGGATGTAAGATTTGCAAACGGGTCTGATAACAAATTTGTTGCTAAAATATTTAAAAAACAGATAGATTTTGAAAATTTTTACGGGTACAGCGCTTGGAATACAAGTGCAAACAGCTTAGGCAGTTTGATTTGTGCCGGTATTGTGAGGTTTTTGGCTCAAGATTTTAACGAAGAAGCGTTTAAAAAACTCCAGATGGTAAGATTTTTGGATGATTGGACTTATCAGGCGAATGTTAGGCAGGGGCTAAAGGGTAAACGGGAAAAGGTAAACGGTAAACGGAATGAGCCAAGACCTGATGTCAGGAAGTTAAAAAAGCTTATGCTTCCTTATGAAAAAAAGTTGCAAAAGATTTTTGGGATAAAACCTGAAATAAAATATCAATTCCCATGGAAACGATTTTTTGAAGTGGAAATCGGGGTTAAGTGAGTGGACGGGTGAACGGTAAACAGTGAACGGTAAACGGCGAGGTCGTTAAAGTAGGGTGGGTTCCCTAACCCACCGACAATAAACGCAGAGGAAGCAAAAAGCAAAAAGCAAAAAGTAAGCAAGAACCGCAAAGCTGTTAAACTCTTCGACTATTCAACTGTTCGACTAAAAAGGCAGACAATGAGCAACATAGACATACTAATACTGGCAATAGCACTTTCGATTGACGCATGCGTTGTGTCATTTTCTAACGGGTTGGTTTTTGCGCAAAATAAGCGTATTAATTCTCTTATGCTTGCTTCTTCTGTTGGTTTTTTTCAATTTTTAATGCCTGTTATCGGCTTTTTTTTGGCACAAAGTGTTAACAAATACGTTGAACCTTATGACCATTGGATTGTGTTTGGAATTTTTGTTTTGTTGGGAGCAAAGTTTATCAAGGATTCTTTCAAAACGGAAAAAGAGGAAAAACTCAATTGCTATCTTTGTTTCAGCTATATAATGCTTGTATCTGTTGCAACAAGTATTGATGCTTTAGGCGCAGGGGTTTCGATTGCGTTTACGGGAACGAAAATTTTATTTCCGGCACTAGTCATTGGGGTGGTTACCTTTTTTAATTCACTTTTGGGATTTTGGGGCGGACATTTATTCAAAAAATTCCCGACGAGGAATTTAGAAATCTCGGGTGGACTAATTTTAATCGGACTTGCGTTTAAGATTTTGTTTGAGAGTTTTTAAGACTAGATGAGAATTTACAATGGAAATAAATGTAACAAAGTGTTACGATTTGAATGAAAACCCGCAAAAAACTAACAAAAGAATTTTTCAGGGATTTTAAGATATTGTGTAGAAAATTGACAAAGAAAGAAAGGAAATCATTATGAAAGTAAATTCTCAGATTGATAATTCAGGTTATAAGCAATCATTTAATGCTAGTTTTAAACTTACAGACCCTGGAAACTTAGTTCCAAAAACGTTACTTAACCAGTATACTCGTAACAGGTCAGCAGGGTGATTTGTAAGTCAACCCTGATTTTGGTATAATTAAAGGTTTGTGTTTTATGCAAATGAGAAGCCAGGGGATAAAGCCTCTAATATACTGATATTCTGTTTTTTTGCAGTTTCTATTACTGAC
>CAISJE010000052.1 GCA_903885635.1 uncultured bacterium | reverse complement strand
TGGCATAGATGACAAATTTGTTAAGGTTTGTGCAGGACTTTGGAATTTTCATTTAGATTT
Source organism: uncultured bacterium (assembly GCA_903885635.1). GTDB lineage: Bacteria > Cyanobacteriota > Vampirovibrionia > Gastranaerophilales > Gastranaerophilaceae > CAIPUE01. The sequence continues at coordinate 7,889 of CAISJE010000052.1, read as the reverse complement.
TGCATAAAGAGAACAAACCTTGATGAAAAATCGTCTTTTTAGTTTTTGGCATTATTTTATTTCGCAATATGTCTATTAATTCTACCAAATGTTGTAAAACAGTATGTTGAATATAAAAAATATGAGAAAAACGAATTAAGACATGACAAATCAATGCAAGAAGAATTAGTCAAAATGGATATTTCGGACAAGCAATTGAGTGAGGCTAAAAATCTTCAGCGTAAGGTCTTTAACACTTTTGAAAAAGTCGATGACAATTCCCAAACCTATTCAGAATCCGTTGAAATGGCAATAGATATTGCGGAACCTTTTGTTTACACAGGGGCTACATTACTTACCTTATCGCCGTTAATGGTATTTCTTGTGCAGGCTGCACGAGGAAAAGTTACGCCAAAATCTGTTATAAATAAACTGCTCACGTCCCTAAGCGGTGCGACTTGGCTCACTAAGCAAAAATTCTTTAAAACATATCTTAACGACATTGCAAACGGTATTTCAAAAGCAACTCAATCCATGCCTGAAAAAAATTCGGCTTTGAATAAATTATTATCTCAAATGGATATCAAGGACATGGTTAAGAACAAAAAAACCATAACTGTCGGGGATTTGTGTAAGAAATTAGAAAAAGCCCTTGAGAAAGGGTCCAAAAACAGTATAAAAATTAATGACCTAATAGAAGAATTAAGAACAATGCCGATGATTAAGGATAACGAGGATGCTCAAAAAATGCTTAAAGGGTTTGGTAAAAATGCATCCAAAGACGATATACTTGCGTTTATCGGTATGATAAAAGAACAAATGGGCGACCAAAAATTAATCAGCCTTTTAGGTAAAAATAGCACTCTCGGCAAAATTATTTCAGGCAAAATGAACTCCCAAGAGACTCTTTCGGTTATGAATAAAGAACTTCAGGGGATGTCGGAAGAAAAATTCAAAAAACTTATGCGAACTTGGTCTGACAGGTTGAGCGACGTAAGTTTTATAAACAAATTCGATTTAACCTCGATTGACAAGGCTTATGCACAAACGAGTATTTCTAAAATTCAAAAAATAATAAATAATTTGCCGAGTGATGAATTGAAAAATATAATCAATACCTGTATAAACGAATTCAGCGAACATCCTGAGCAATTTATGGCATACCTGAAATCAGGTAAATTACCTGCTACAATATTAACGCCGGGGTTATCAAAAACTCTTGCAGCAACAGGGGTTAGTTGGACAGTTTTTAGTTTCGGGTTAACTTATTTAATGGAAATGTGGCTTTCTGATATTAAGCTAAAAGCAGGCAGGCTAGGGGTTATGAAAGCATTAGAAGGGCTGAAAGACCCTGCGTATTACGCAAATATTGAACCGGATTCAGACATGAATAATAAACCAAAACAAAATTCAAACTTGATTAGTAATTATAAAAAACCGAATTAAAACAAAACCAAGAAATTCTTGGTATAATAATTTAATAATTTAATAATTTAATAATTTAATTTGGCTTAGTAAATAAAAGTCAAAAGAGAGAGAAAAGCAAATGAATAAAAAATCGATGATTTTACTTTCAGGCGGGTTAGATTCTTTGGTTAGCCTTGGGCTCGCGAAAGGTGAATATAATATTGAACTGGCATTGACTTTCGATTATGGTCAGAAATCGGCAGAGATGGAAATTTTGGCTTCAAAAAAGATTTGCGAGTTTTATAAGGTTGAACATAAGGTTATCAAGCTGGATTGGCTAAAAGAGATTACTCAAACTGCTCTTGTTAGCGAGAAAGAAATTCCTTTGACGGATTTAAAGGATTTAAGCTCTGATGAGTTTGTTGAAAAAAGTGCAGTTTCAGTTTGGGTGCCAAATCGAAACGGTGCGTTTCTTAATATCGCTGCAGCTTTTGCTGATTCTTACGGGTATGATTACATAATTTTTGGTGCAAATAAGGAAGAAGGGACGACTTTTCCTGATAACACTCAGGAATTTATCGACAAAATCAACGCGTCGTTTGAGTTTTCGACACAAAAGAAACCAAAAGTTTACGCACCCTTGATTAATTCAGACAAAAATGATATAGTAAAAAAGGCGATAGAGCATTGTCTCCCTTTGGAGTTGACAAGGAGTTGTTATTCTCCAAAAACGAGGCATTGTGGGATTTGCGAGTCTTGCGTAAGATTGAAAAGAGCGTTGAGTAACAATAAGTGCGAAGAGCTTATTAGAGTATTATTTTAAATTATGAAAACAAAGCTTATAGAAGAAAATATTAAATACACGGGAGTCGAACTTTCTCCTCACTGGATTTACAAAAAATTTCACCTGCAAGGCGATGCTATTGTTGCTTTTTGCGGTGAATGTGAAGTCCACTTAACTGAGATGGTGGATATTGAAGACGTTATTAATAATGAACCGATTTATTCGAAATTTATGTTAAATTTTATTGTCGAACATTTTAATATCGGGTTGATTGAGGGGGTTACGAGGCAAAGACTGCTTATTTGTATTATTAAGGAGGCTTTGGAGGCAGAATTAAAAAACGCTCATGAAATAATCAGGAGCGGAGATGATTTATATATAAACGGAAAAAAATTATCTGTTTCAATTGCGACTAAATCTTTAACTTCTATTCTTATTCATATTGGGATTAATATTGATCCTAGCGGTGCTCCGATTGACGCAGTAGGCTTGGATTTCCTAAACATTAATATAAATGATTTTGCACAAAAAATTATGTTAAAATATTCTCAAGAAATTGATGATATAATATTAGCGAGTACAAAAGTAATAGGGCGATAAATTTTAATAACTAAGGAGTAATGATGAAAACACCTGATTTTATGAGCTATGACAGGTACAAAAACAAAAAGAAAAATAAATCTAAAAATGGGGTTTTTATATTTATCACAACTTTTTTTGTTATGTTGCTATTTTTCAGTGTTGTTGCTAAAAGTCTTTCGCCTGATGTGGATGTTACTATCGGTGATGATTCGCAAACTGATGCCAAGGAATCAGGGTTGGGCGTGAAAAAATTCATTGATGAACGCTTAAAAATGATTCAAATGGAAGATAATTCAGCCGGTGCTTCACTCAAAGATGAGGGAAAACCACAACCTGAATATAATGATGAAAGTTTTGATAAATTTTCTCAAAATTCAGATGAAAAAGTAAATTTACCGCCCCAAAAAGACACTTCCAATATGGAACAGGTATTCGAAGAACCATTATCCTCAGTAAAAGCCCCGCCAAGACCATCAAGTAAGGAGCTATCAACCCCGTTTGAAGTCCCAATAACATCAAAAGTTTTGGTAGGTCGTTATTCTACACTTGAACAGGCAAGAGTTGCGCAAGAAATTTTGTTAGATTCAGGACTTAATATAACGCCTTTTATAAAAGATTTAGGCAGTTCTTATACGTTACAGGTTGGTTCTTATTCAAGTAGAGCAAAAGCGGAGGGCTTGGCTTCAGAATTACAGAGAAACAGTTTTCCGGCACGAGTTGTGCAAGAATAACTCGTTATAGGACTTAGTATGTATGTAAATATAATCGGAGCAGGACTTGCCGGTGCGGAATGTGCTTTGCAGCTTGCGAAACAAGGAATAAAAGTCAGGCTTTATGAAATGAGACCTAAAAAAACGACAGGGGCTCACGTTTCTGCTGATTTTGCCGAATTTGTTTGTTCCAATAGTCTTGGGTCTTATGATATAACAAACGCTTCAGGGCTTTTGAAACGAGAAATGGAAATGCTTGGTGGTGAGTTAATTAAAATTGCTTATAATTGCCAACTTCCTGCGGGCGGTGCTTTGGCAATCGACAGAGAGCTTTTTTCAAAAAAAGTTACCGACTTAATTGAAAATAACGAAAATATTGAAATTATAAGAGAAGAAATCACACAAATCCCTGATACGCCTACTGTAATCGCATCAGGTCCTTTGACAAGCGATTGTTTGGCAAATTCGATTAAGGAGTTTACACAAAGCGAACACTTGCATTTTTTCGATGCAATCGCGCCGATTGTAGAATGTGAAAGTGTCAATCTTGATACGGCGTTTTATGCAAGTCGTTATGATAAGGGTGAAGCCTCTTATATAAATTGCCCAATGAATAAAGAGCAGTATGAAAAATTTTACAATATTTTGATAAACGCGCCAAAAATCGAGTTAAAAGAGTTTGAGCGTGATGCAAAATTCTTTGAGTCCTGTTTGCCCGTCGAGGTTCTTGCCTCTCGTGGGGTAGATACGTTGAGATTTGGACCGATGAAGCCGGTAGGGCTTATCGACAAGCGTACGGGCGAAGAAAATTATGCTGTGGTTCAATTAAGACAAGATAATTCAGCAAAAACTTTGTATAACTTGGTCGGGTTTCAGACAAATTTGAAATGGGCGAGCCAAAAGGAGCTTATTCATTCAATTCCGGGGCTTGAAAACGCAAACATTGTTCGCTACGGAGTGATGCACAGAAACACGTTTATCAACAGTCCGAAGGTTTTAAATGCAACTCTGCAAACAAGAAAACGCCCTAATTTGTTTTTTGCGGGGCAGATTACTGGAACAGAAGGCTACACGGAATCAATCGCAACAGGGCTTTTGGCGGGAATTAACATGGCTAAATATTTAAAAAGCGAAGAACTTTTGACACTGCCTAAAGAAACAATTTTAGGTGCTTTGTGTAATTACATAAGTTTTGAGGGGCACAAACATTTTCAGCCGATAAATTCAAACTGGGGAATAGTTCCGCCGATTGAATTACCGAAAAAAGAGCGCAAAAACAAAAAGCTTAAAAACGAAATGTTTGCAAAACGCTCGATTGAAAACATCTCGGCATTATGTCGGTGCGGTTGAAATCGTTAGATGGCGGTGCGGTTAAATCCGCACCCTACTTGCTAACCCAACAACAAAAAGTCGGAAAAAATAATGTAAGCCATTGTGGTAAAGCCTTTAACTTTTTGCCTTTTACATTTCACCTTTCTGTGCTAAAATACTTCTAATTGAACAAATGAAAGGATATTAAAATTGAACGAACAATATTTTCCGCAAGAAATAGAAAAAAAATGGCAAAAAACATGGGAAGAAAACGGGGCTGATTTTACCCCTGATGAGAGTGAAAAACCAAAATACTACGCACTTTCAATGTTTCCTTACCCTTCAGGCAGGCTACACATGGGGCATGTCAGAAATTACACGATAACAGACGTAATTGCCCGTTTTAAAAAAATGCAGGGATTTAATGTTCTTCATCCGATTGGTTGGGATAGTTTCGGGCTTCCTGCCGAAAATGCCGCTATGAAAAACGGAGCAAATCCTGCGATTTGGACCGATGAAAATATTGCTTATATGACAAAACAACTCAAAATGCTTGGCATTTCCTACGATTGGGAGCGTGAAGTTACAACGTGCAAGCCTGATTATTATAAATGGACCCAGTGGTTGTTTTTGCAACTTTACAAAAAGGGTTTGGCTTATAAAAAAGAAGCCGCCGTTAACTGGTGCGAAACTTGCGCAACGGTTCTGGCAAACGAACAGGTTATTGATGGAAAATGTTGGCGTTGTGATGAATTGGTCAAGAAGAAATATTTATCTCAATGGTTTTTAAAAATAACCGATTATGCTGAACAACTTTTGCAAGACCTCGATAAGCTTGAAGGTTGGGGTGATAACGTAAAAACAATGCAAGCAAACTGGATTGGCAAATCTACGGGGACTATTTTAAGATTTAAGGTAGTTGAAAAAAGCATGGAAATCCCCGTCTTTACAACCCGCCCCGATACGGCGTTCGGAATAACTTATCTGGTTGTAGCGCCTGAATACAAGGATATTGAAGCACTTACAACCCCTGAAAATAAACAAAAAGTCGAAGAATACAGAGAAAATGCCCGCAAAATGACAGAAATTGAACGTCTTTCGACAGAGAGAACAAAAACAGGCGTACCTTTAGGAGCACACTGCATAAATCCTTTAACCGGCGAAAAATTTCCTTTATGGACGGCAGATTATGCGCTTGCGGAATACGGAACAGGTGCCGTTATGGCTGTTCCTGCGCATGACGAACGTGATTTTGATTTCGCAAAAAAATACGAACTGCCGATAAAAATTGTTATTCAGCCAAAAGACGCTGAAGTAGGTTGGGCTTGCCAGCCCAACAACATTAATTCGGCTTATATAACATCAGGCGTGATGATTAATTCAGCTGAATTTAACGGCAAATCCAACGAGGAAGCGAAAAAATTAATTACGCAAAAGGCAATAGATGGAGGATTTGGTGAGTTTAAAACTCAATACAGGCTTAGAGACTGGCTGATTTCTCGCCAAAGATACTGGGGGGCTCCGATTCCTGTTGTTTACTGCGAAAAATGTGGTGTACAGGCTGTTGAGGAGCAAAAATTACCGATTTTATTACCCGAAGACGTTGATTTCAAAGTGGTTGGCAAATCCCCGATTTTGACTTCAAAAACATTTCTTGACACGACTTGTCCTTGTTGCGGCGGTGCCGCAAGGCGTGAAACGGACACTATGGACACGTTTATGTGTTCAAGTTGGTATTATCTCAGATATGCTGACCCTAAAAACGGCGAACAACCGTTTGACAAAAAGCTTGTGGATAGTTGGCTTCCCGTTGACCAATATGTCGGTGGGATAGAACATGCGATTTTGCATCTTTTGTATTCAAGATTTTTCACAAAGGCATTGAAAGACATAGGACTTTTGAGCTTTGATGAACCTTTTAAAAATCTGCTTACTCAAGGCATGGTTTTAAAAGACGGTTCCAAAATGTCAAAATCAAAAGGTAACACTGTTGACCCTGATGAAATTTTTGAGAATTACGGTGCAGATACCGCGAGATTGTTTATATTGTCCGATTCGCCTCCTGCTCGTGATTTTGACTGGTCGGATGCGGGTGTTGAGGGTTGTTATAAATTCCTAAACCGAGTTTGGCGGCTTGTTTCGACTAATCAGGATAAAATCATTTTTGATTATAAATTAGGCGAAAACCTCGCCAAAGAAAATGACGATTTAATCCGCGTGGTTCATATGACAATTAAAGGAATTACAAATGATATTTCAAACGAGTTTCAATTCAACACCGTAATTTCAAAATATCGTGAGCTTACAAACGCAATATATGACTGGGTAGGTAGGGTTGGTTCCCTAACCCACCAAAATGGTGAATTTAGTGATGAGGACAAAAATGTTTTCAGTTTCGCAATCCTTTCGTTAATGAAATTAATGTCGCCTGTTGCTGTGCATTTGAGCGAGGAAGTATGGATGTCTTTGGGTGCTAAAACTTCTATCCACAGCGAAAAATGGTGCGAATACGATGAAAATTTAGCCAAATCAAGTTCGATTACGCTTGTGATTCAAATTAATGGCAAAGTCCGTGACAAGATTGAGGTTGCTGAGGATTTATCACAAGAAGAAATGAAAGAAATTGCACTAAAAAGCGAAAAAACAAAAGAATTTACGCAAGGAAAAGAACTCATAAAAGTAATTGTTGTTCCGAAAAAACTTGTTAATATTGTTGTTAAATAGGCACGAGGGACAAATAAATAGCTAAGTTTGATTTCTGGTGATTAGTTACGTTTCGGAAATATAAAAAAAGTAATAACTCAGACAAAATTATATCATTGCGATATGAATGGTGAATTACGAGTGAACAGAAGTCTTAAAGCAACGGCGGGACTGCCATCCCGCCGTCAGCGAACCCCGTTGGGTCTTTGCGAGGCGAGGGGTTCTTAGGTAGAAAATTTTTGAAGGAACGAAGCAATCTCGTTTGCCTTTTGCTTAAAGATTTAAGGTCATGCAAATAGGGGTTAAAAAAAGAACCCTCCTGCTATACAAGTGTATAGAGGAGGGCTTAACATTGATAAAATCACTATCAACGCTAAAAAAAATCTTAAAATATATTCTACCACTTGTTTCCA
>CAISJE010000051.1 GCA_903885635.1 uncultured bacterium | reverse complement strand
TTTAGCGAGCTTTTCACCTCTTCCTTGCGGAGAGGTCGACTTTCAGCACGAGCGGAAGCCCGCGAGTGTTAGAAAGTCGGGTGAGGGTTAATTTCAATCAGTGTAAGCTTTTTCACCCTCCACCTAATTTTTCCCTTACGTAGGACAGGGTCACTCGCCTCATTCTTCGGCGGTTCCCTTTGTTTGACACTCGTAACCTCGTGTCGAAAAATTTTCCTCGTCGTCGACAAGTCGACACCCTCCTTCTAAGGCTCGCAAACTCGCCAAGAAGAGGAGCTGCCGCAAGGGAGGAGGAGGATAGAACGTCTATAATTACTTTTTACACAGCCTGCTTGTGAGAGGTTTTCGACACGAAGAATGAGTGTCAGAAAAATTGGGTGAGGGGTGGAAATACGCATGCCTTAACGCGAAACCCCTCACCCTGTTTTCTGGTGATTAGTTACGCCTTGAGAGAAAAGCTTTACATTTTTTAACGCTTTTCTTTGTAAATGTAACATTTTGCAAAAAATTAGCTTAGTTTGAATTTATTGCTACAATATTATTAGGTAAATATGTTGGGGAACGGATTTTGGCAAAGATTTTACTCGTTTCGGAGAATGATAAAAAAGGGAAAGATATTCAAGAGATTTTACAAAAGTATTCTCATGAATTTTGTTATGCTGACAATTCAACATTGGCAATCGATATTTTAAATACCCAACGTCCAGATATTATAATTTTAGATACGGAAATTAAAAATTTTGATCTTAAAATTGTAAATAAAAAAATTAAGTCATTTGAGAATATTCAGACGATTTTACTTACAAAAAATGATGATGCCGAACCTGAATTATTGAAAAATACAAACGCTTTTTTACAAGAGCCGGTTTCTAAAAACCTTTTAATTGCTACGATTAACGCCAACCTGAAAACAAAAGACTCACTGGATAAACTTGCAAACTCAAATCATGAACTTGCGAGAAGTTTGTATCAATTGGATGTTTTATATAGCACAAGTTCGCAGTTCGCGGGGACATTGGATAAGGAAAAGCTAATCGATTGCCTAATCGAGGGTATTGATAAGAGCTTGAGTTTTGGGCTTTCATGCGTTTTAACTTTTAAGGACGATGCAGAGCCGATATTGATAATAAATTCTTTGTATAATATTTCAGACAGGGTATTAGAGGCGTTAAAGCTTAGGGCGGTTTTGAATTATAAATCTCTATTTGAAAAAAAAGCTATGCCTTTTGAACTTGATATAAAAAATCTAAAAATTGAAAAACATGTTAAGCACGCAATAAAAGAGTATGATTTCTCTGTGTTGAGAAGCGATAATATGTTTGCGCCTATTGTTTTGAGTGACAACTTTTTCGGATTTGTTGAAATTTTTAGAGAGGCAGAATTCACAACAGAAGACGCCACTTGCTTTCAAACACTTGCACAACAGGTTTCTTTGCCTCTTAAAAGCGCTTCCTTGTATGAGGAAATTAAAAGAAACAATAAAAAATTGGAACGGCTTGAACGTTTAAAATCAGAATTTATATCTATTGTTTCGCACGAATTGAGAACTCCTTTAACCGCAATTAAAAATGCGCTCGATATTATTTTGAGCGGAAAAACGGGCGAGTTGACAGAAAATATGAATAAATTTATAAATATGGCTAAAAGAAATGTGGCAAGGCTTTCAGGGATTATCAATGATTTGCTGGATTTGTCAAAAATCGAGGCCGGAAAAATGGATTTCAAATTTGAGATGATAAAAATTGAGCCGGTTATTGACTATGTTAAAACCAGCTTAGACGAAATGGCAAAAGAAAAGAATTTAATATTAAAAACAAAGGTTGAGGATAATTTTGCACCAATTTATGCTGATTCTAGAAGATTGGAACAGGTTTTGACAAATTTAGTATCAAACGCCATAAAATTTACCCCTGAAGGCGGACAAATCGAGATCAGAACAGAGGTGATTGACGCGAAAGATATAAATTATGTTGAAATGTTTGATTTTGAATTTAGACAATTACACGGTAAATATTTGCTTGTCTGTGTGAAAGACAACGGAATTGGGATTTCTCAGGAAAATTTAGTGCATGTTTTTGATAAGTTTGCTCAAATTGAAAATTCGCTCTCGCGTAAAGTCGGCGGTTCAGGGCTTGGGCTTCCGATTGCAAGACAATTGTTGGAGGTTCATAATGGAGCGATTTGGTGCAACAGTAAGCCCGAAAAAGGTTCGTCGTTTTATTTTGTATTGCCGTTGGCAAATGAAAAAAATAAATTTATGTTGGAGTTTAAGCAAGATTTACAAAAAGCCAAAATTAACAACTCCTCACTTGCTGTGATAAAAATTAAAAGCGAAAACGAAATAATTCAAAGTTTGATAAATGACGAAAAATTGATTAAGAAAAGTTATCTTAACAATTCGATTCAAGAAAGCGATAAAAGAGAGACGGCATTAACCATGGTTATTCCCGATGGCGACAGGTTCTCTGCTGATTTCTTAAAGAAAAAACTACAAAGTTATACTAAAGATTATAAAAACTTAAACCCAAACTGTGCTATAATGTATTCATACGCAGTGTATCCTGAAGATGCGATAGATGAAGTTGAGTTGATGAAAAAAGTTGGGGAATCGTTGCAAAAAATAAGGGAGTAAACAATGAAGAAGATTCTAATAGTTGATGATGAGCAGGATATAGTAGAGAGTTTGAAATTCGTGCTTGAAGTTGCCGGATTTGATTGCTATTGCGCTTATAACGGCGAAGAAGGATTAAATATGGCAAGAAAAATTTCGCCTGACCTAATCATTCTTGACGTTATGATGCCAAAAATTAACGGTTATAAAATTAGTAGATTGTTAAAATACGATAATAAATATAAAAACATTCCGATTTTGATGGTCACTGCACGTTCACAGCAAGAAGACCGCTTAATCGGTGAAGAAACAGGGGTTGATGAATATATTACAAAACCTTTTGAACTTGATGAAATCGTAAAAAAAGTCGAAGGATATTTGAAAGGTGAGTAGTGAAAAGTGAGAGGACGGGGAAACAGTGAACGGTTAACGGTAAATGGTAGTAGGGTGCGGATTTAACCGCACCGCCAAAAACGGTAAGAGGTGAGAAGTAGGCGAGAAGCGCAAAACTGTTAAACTTTTCGACTTTTCGACTTTTCAACTAAAATAGGGGTTTAAATTTGGAATTAGTTACTAACAAAACTTTAGAGAAATTAAAATATGACTTGGTCAGAGATTCTTTGGTTGAGTATGAAATTGTCGAAAAAGCACAAGAGATTGCCAGTGCTCAAAATATCAATATAGGGCAGGCGTTGATTAATTCGGGGTCATTAAGTGAAGAAACCTTGCTCAAATTTTTGGAGGCAAAACTTCATATCCCTTATGTGAATTTGGAAGATTACACGCTTGATAAAAATTGTCTTAAATATATTAATTTTTCCGATGCTCAACGATTTAAAATTATTCCGCTATTTAAAATCGAGGATGTTTTGACAGTTGCAATGGCTGATCCGCTTGATTTGTTTGCGATTGACAAGATTGTCGAAACTGCAGGTTGTGCTATTGAGCCTGTTATTTCCTCCGAATCGAGTATTTTTAAGAAAATCGATGAGTATTACAAAACTGATAATACCGTGGGCGAAATTTTTACAGATAATAGAGCGTTTGATTACGACTGGAGAGAAGAACTGCATAGTGAAGATTTAAGCGAGGAACATATTCAAAAAATTATTCGTGCGATTTTGAAACAGGCGATTTTGGAAAATGTTCACGAGGTTTATTTCGAATATATGGAAAATGGCTTGGGTGTACATTTTAAGCAAAATTCAGAGGTGTTAGATAGGGGATATATTCCGTCTGTTTTAACATCTTCATTTATTTCTAAACTAAAATCACTTTCTGATTTAGACCCTTCGGTGAGCGAGGTTCCGCAACTCGGTAAACTATGTTTTAAGGTCGATGATATGACGCTTATTGCAAGTATATCCGCATTTCCTACGATTTTGGGCGAAAGGATTTCTCTAAAAATTTACAAACCGCCTAAGAAATTAAGACAAATTATCTCGGATGAAACGATGATAAATAACATTAAAAATTCGCTCCAAACGCCAGGGATAATTTTGGTCTGCGGCTCGTCTTTGAGCGGGAAAACGCACGTTATTTATTCGCTTTTGCTTGAAGTTGCAAATAGCGTAAAAAATATTATGACAATTGAATCAATCGCTAAATACAATTTGGAAAACGTCAACCAGTGCGAAATGAATGAAAATATCGGTTTTAATTTGGATAAAGCGCTTAGATTTATCGAATTTCAGTCTCCTGATGTGATTTATCTTGAGGGTGTAAAAACAAAAGAGGCGTTCGATTATTTTTCTAGCCTTGTTTTTAAGGACAAAACGGTAATCACGGAATTTTTGGCGAATAATATGGCGGATTTACGTAAAAAATTGGCATTTACAGATTTTGAAATGTTTAAATCGCTTATTAGTTGCATGATTTTTATCCATTCTTCTGAGAGCATAGAGGTTTTTGATAAATTAACCGTCCAGAAATATATGGCTTAGGGCTGACGAGATAGTTGACATGCTTTGGTTGAAACTTTTTAAAAAAGCTAAAGCTGTAAAAACATCAAGGGCAGATACTTTCCCAGTCGATGTCTTCACCACTTTCCCCCGGTTCCTCAATATCGTCATTTCCCTCTACCATTAACATTAAAGTAAGTCTTAGTTGCGTTTTGTAATTAGCTCTTGCTTGTTCAATTGTTTTAGCACAAAATGCAAAACTGGGAATTTCTTTTATTTCTATGTAATTATAAGGATTACCATCGAAGTCTAAGTCTTCACCTTCGATTAATGTCCAATTTAAATTTAGATAATATTCAAGATCTTTTGTCATTATTCTTCCAAAGATTTACTACTCAACGGCTGGTTAATCATTATTCCTTCGCCGCCTACTACTTCTGCTTGTTTGCCGTTTATATAAAGATATACATCCAACGTTGTATTCTTATTTGCCGTTTTAATTAATTGATATAATCTTTTATAAAGCCCATCGGTTCCACCGCCTTGTTCAAAATCAGAACTCAGGTTTATTATAATTTTCTCAGGCGTTTCTTCAATGGATATAAGCTTTGTTCCCTGAGGGATTTCAGAGTAAATTTCTTTCGCTTTTTCTTTTTCGTTGGGGCCTTTCAACAAACTTTTGATAGATAAATTTAACTTTGTACCGTCTGTTTTTGCTAAATAAGGGCGTTTTACAACTTTATAAACCTCTTCTTTATTATCATTCTGTCCGATAAAATAGACATTCACATAAGATTTTGGAACATTTTCGTTTAATTCTTCATTCTGAATTGGTAGAGGTTTCTCTTGAATCGGCTGTTTAGGAACAATTGGTTCAGGAGTTGAGAAAAAAGCCGTTTTAATAAACGTTAAGGTTCCTATTACGAGTAAAATTAAACTGATTTTTTGCCATTTTTTCATTATTACACCTCTTAATGTCTACTAATTTACATTCTTGGGAATAAAAACATTCCCCTTGATAAAAATTCTATCACCAATTATGTTAACATCCTGAATACTCATTTTGGAGTTTTTGTTGTTTAATATATCAGTTGAAAAAGTTAAAGGATTAAGTGCATTTAAAAGATAAGTTACTTTGCTTAAATCGATTACAGTAAACAAATTAACAAAATCAAGCTTAGTCATGACAATTCGTCCCTCCTCGACTTTTAAATCGGAACGAACAACGATAAGTATGGGCTTTGTTGACATTGGAGAGGTCACTTTTATTGTAAAGTACAGTTTATTATTTTTCACCTGAACATCAGCACCGTTGAGCTTGAAAAAAGTTATTCCCATACCTGAGAGGTTGATTTTGTTGAGTCTGGTTAAATAGCCCGACGATTGAATTGTCTTTTTTAAATCAATATCAGAAATTTCAAGGTCAAATTCCATAGCCATATTCTCTTTAAATTTTATTGAATTTTTGTCTAATTCCACATAATTGAAACCGCATAAAGTTTTTATCTCAAGTGAGGTTAAATAAGCTCCGTCGATTTCAAGGTTTTTGCCCGAAAGTTTAAGAAATTTAAATCTCCCATGCATCAGATCGTTGGCACTATAGGATTTCATTTCTACTTTAAATTTTTCTTTTGTCGCTTTTTTCAGTTCACCCTTGATTATACTTTGGGCGATTTTTTCTGTTAAAAACGTCATGCCTGTAATATTTGAAGTAACTTGACAACCTCGCGAGGATAGGTCGTAAGCTTTTGGAGCACACATATCAGAATAATTACAGCTTGCGAAAGCTGGTTTTGCAAACATTGCAACGAAGCTTATTAATAAAATAAATTTTTTCATAAAAACACCTTTTTTGCCTTTATTTGATTATTATTCACAATTCCAATAGCACTTATATTATTATTATAAACCAGAATTAAAAAATTGTCTTTTTGTAAATTATTTTGATTATATTGAGGGAAGTAGGTTGAGTTTTGGGGATGTTCCCTCCCCCCTTGAGGAGGAGGGTTAGGGTGGGGGGTGCGTATTGTCTGTGGCTCGGGCTTCTCAATACACTGCCCCATAACAATTTTTTTATGCTCATCCTCCGTTATTACAACTTGCTCAAAATCAAGCATTTCAGGTGGATTAATCAAGTGTTTTTGAACATCCTCCATTGTTTTTATTTCGTCAAGCCGGATTGCTTCATCAATCAGAAATTTACCTGCCTGTGTTCTGATTAATTGCGACAAATAAGCCCCGACTTTCAGATTTTGCCCTAAATCATGTGCGATTGAGCGGATATAAGTTCCTTTTGAACATTTTATCAGTACTTGCGCTTTTTGGGTTTTTTCATCAAAATTTTTCAGCTCAATTTTTTCGATAAAAACTTTTCTCGGCTCAATTTTGACATCCTCACCGTTTCTTGCGTATTCGTAAAGTTTTTTACCCTTGACTTTGAGTGCGGAATAAATCGGCGGAGTTTGTAAAATCTCGCCTTTAAAAGCTTCCAACCCGTTTTCGATGTCTTTTAGTCCTATTTCTTGGTCGCATTCAGAAACAATTTTGCCGTCAATATCGTAGGTATCCGTGCTTTTTCCGAAACTGATTTCAGCGAGATACTCTTTTTCATCATCCAAGTATTCAATCAATCGTGTTGCTTTACCGATACAAATCGGCAAAACGCCTTGAGCGAAAGGGTCTAGCGTTCCTGTGTGTCCAATTTGTTTAACCTTAGTAATTTTTCGCAAAATCGCCACGACGTCATGTGAGGTTATGTTTTGAGGCTTGTAAACATTTAAAAACCCAAACATCTTCTCCTGCATGGGATTACAGCTCCCCGCGTGAGATTTTTTCTATGATTTCGTGGATTTTTGACCCTCTTTCGATTGAGTCGTCGTAAATAAATCGAAGTTCGGGTGTGAGTCTTAATCTTATTCTTTTACCCACTTCATAGCGGATTTTTGGAGTATGTTTTACAATCGCTTCTTTTGTTTTTTCCTTTTGCTCATCGTCGCCAAAAACGCTGTAATAAACTTTTGCGTAAGAATTATCGTGAGAAACCTCGACATCTAAAATCGAAACAACGCCTGATATTCTTGAATCGCGAATATCTCGTTGCAGAATATCCGCAATTTCTTTCATCAACATTTTTCTTACTTTTTCATTTCTTTTTTGCATCATTACACCTATTTGTTTGATTGTCGCCTTTATTCATTTTTTCGTGGTGCTACTTTATTTTTTCGAAATATCGGCTTACTCGATTATTGCACTCGCTACTTTTTACTCCGTCTCTCTATTGTTTTGAGACTCGCCCGCTCGCATCTGTTTTGCTTGAGAGACCTTGGGCTTGTTGGCTTTTTGTTGTTGGATTAGCAAACCCAACCTACTTTTCGATTTTTGTTGTCGGGCAGGGGGTTAAATAATGCCCGACCTACTCCCTAATTAATATTGTAGCAAAAAAGAGGCGTTTTAGTAACATGTCAGAATAACTTCAATAGGAAAACAAAACAAAAAGAGGGTCTATCCCTCTCCCCTTGCGGGAGAGGACTCTGCCGAACAAAATATGACTAAATGTCATATTTTGTGAGAGGTTTTCGACACGAAGAATGAGTGTCTGAAAAATTGGGGGAGGGGTGAAAACACGCATGCCTCCACGCGAAACCCCTCACCCTGTTTTCTAATGTTCGCAAGCCGTTGCTCACATTGAAAACAGACCTCTCCCGCAAGGGGCGAGGTCGAAATGCTTGTTATATCTATATTTATAGCCTATTAATTAAAATAATAATGACCTGCGGGAAATTTTTATACAATGTTGCGAATTGTAAATAAATAACGCCTGAGCATGGGTTTGGTAGCAAATTATTTTTTGAGAGGGTTTATACTAACATACGAAATTAATAGACATATTGCGAAATAAAATAATGCCAAAAACTAAAAAGACGATTTTTCATCAAGGTTTGTTCTCTTTATGCAAAATCTAAATGAAAATTCCAAAGTCCTGCACAAACCTTAACAAATTTGTCATCTATGCCA
>CAISJE010000050.1 GCA_903885635.1 uncultured bacterium | reverse complement strand
CTTGGAAACAAGTGGTAGAATATATTTTAAGATTTTTTTTAGCGTTGATAGTGATTTTATCAATGTTAAGCCCTCCTCTATACACTTGTATAGCAGGAGGGTTCTTTTTTTAACCCCTATTTGCATGACCTTAAATCTTTAGAAATACCTGCATAGGGACATTTTCTATGGCTCAATCTTTCGCCTCGAAAAGCAGTCAATTCAGGATGACGCGGTGTTAGTTTTTTTTGCTTTTTGTTGTCGGGCAGGAATGCCCGACCTACTGCCCAAAACAAAGCCATACTTTAATATTCAATTATATTAACATCTCACTAACTTATTCGTTGAACCAAAAAAAATAGCTCCTTTGTCCTAATTCTTATTGACTATTATAAGTACAGAAGGTTACCCTTTAGGATGGTGAAAAACCCTTTAAAAAAGTGTATCATAAAGGTGTAAGTTGGTTTCATCCAAGCACTTTTTCGGGGTTGCGATAAGATTTTTCTTTTAGCAGGTTTGGTTTAAAATGCGGCTAGCTTACACTTTAAAAAAATCTTTCTATGCAATAAATATATTATGGACTTAAGTTCCTTCTCATTATAGGTGAGAAGGAATTTTTTTATTAACCAAAAAGAAAAGCTTAGTACTGAATTTAAACTTTTTTACGTTTCAAATGTTGAGAAATGTAATACAAAATGTGTATTTCTTGACAAAAAGTATATTTTGCTAATATCATGTTAATTATAATGAAATAGTAGTGGTGAGGTTCTATGAAAAGTTCAACGTTAAGAAGATCAAATTTATCAAAAGAAAGAATGATGGTTCTTGAGGAATTATCAAAAAATAAGAAGCAGCCTTATGATGCATCTCCGGGCGTTTATGTCCGTGCGAATAAAGAAAAAGAACTGGATGTGTTATGGCAAAACTTCAAGGTTAACCAAAAAGAAGAAAAATCTCCGGGGATTTATCTTGCTACAGGCTTTATCGCAGGTGCTATCGCTATGTTGATTATGACTACATTATTAAGTTTCTCGGTACAGGGTACAGAGTCACAAGATATTAAGTCAAGTGCAAAAGTTAAAGAAAAAGCAAGATTAACTTTTATCCCTGCTGATAAAACAACTAATGAAGAAACAATAGTTGCCAAGGGGACAGAATCTTATACAATTAAAAACGGTGATACTTTAGAAAGTATAATTATTAGGTTTTATGGGAAATATGACCCATCTAAGGTTGAGAAAATTAAGGTAGCAAATAAGATGTCTAATCCAAATAACCTTCAAATTGGACAAGTTTTAACTATTCCATTGGATTAAGGTTCTATTATAAAAATCAAATTTAAGGGATATCTTTTGCTTAGGAAAGATGTCCCTTTTTTATATTGAGAAATATTGGGTTCTTGCTAAAAGCCCATGAAATACGCTCATTACTTAATTTTCAAAATGCTTTAAGCTTCAGACTCAGGCGGAACAATCCATTTCAGGCGCTCTTTCCCATGTCATCCTGAATTGACTGCTTTTCAAGGCGAAAGATTGAGCCGTAGAAAATGTACCTATGCGGGTATTTCAGAATCTAACCGACTTAATTCACTGGAAAGATGCTGATGCAAGTTCAGCATGACGTGGGAAAGAGTGCCTGACGGCGAGTTTGCGTCCTTGCAGTTGCCGTCATTGCGAGACGAGGGGTTCGACGGGTAAACGGTAAGCGGTAAACGTAAACGGTAAACGGTAAACGGTGAACGGTGAATGTTTTGCCCACCAATCCTTCCACTCGCCGTCATTGCGAGACAAAGGGT
>CAISJE010000049.1 GCA_903885635.1 uncultured bacterium | reverse complement strand
GTGAAGGACCGCCCTTTTTTATATAGTTAAAACTCATTAAAATTTACAAATATTTCTTATACCACATTTGCGTACTGCAAAAACGTATTATTAATAATAAGTTTACGTATAAACTGTACGTATGAATGAGGATTTTAATTCTAAATGGGGGCATAGAATTAAGTTTTTGAGAAAGCAAAAATGCTTAACTCAACAAGAATTGGCGAACAAAATAGATAAGGGGCTGAATTTTGTCGGCAAAATCGAGGTCGCCTTTTCAAAACCCTCGCTAGATGCCCTCATTGATATAGCCAATACCCTTGAACTTAGTGTTTCGGATTTGACAAAATTTGAGTGATATAAGTATGGTTGCATTATGACAAAAAATATTGTAAAATAAGAAAAAAGGAGTAAATTTATGAACTTAAAGGTTGTTATTCATAAAGAAAATGGCGAATACTGGGCAGAAGTGCCTGCCCTAAAAGGTTGTTTTACCCAAGGTGAAACCATTGATGAAATTAAAATAAATATAAAAGAAGCTATTGATGGTTGGTTTTCGGTGGATTTACCGTCAAATTATGACGAGATAATTGAGGTTGCGGTGTGAAAAACCTCACAGGCAAGCAAGTTTGTAAAAATTAAACCCATAAATATCCTATATTTTTTTGCTATAATTAAGTGGCAAAAGATATTTTTAGGTGAGAAGTGAGTATAAAAATGGAAATACAAGAAGAATTTTTACAACAGGCGAGTGTTTTGGCTCGTGGTGCCGAGGTTTTACCGGGTGGCGTTGAAGAATTAGCAATAAAATTACAAAAATCAAAAGAAACAAACACACCGCTCAGGGTTAAGCTTGGTATGGACCCGACCCGTCCTGACCTGCATTTGGGGCATACGGTTGTGATGAGGAAATTAAGAGAGTTTCAAAAGTTCGGGCACAGAATTGTGCTGATAGTCGGCGGTGCAACCGCAATGGTAGGCGACCCTTCAGGTAAATCAGAAACAAGACCGTCCTTGACCAAAGAAGAAGTCAACGAGAACGCAAAAAGCTATTTTGAACAAATGTCCAAAGTAGTTGATGTAAACAATGCAGAAATTGTCAACAATGCCGATTGGCTCCACAAAATGAATTTTGTCGAAGTTTTAAAGCTTTCTTCTCAAATCACCGTTGCACAAATGCTTACGCGAGACGATTTTGCAAAGAGAATTAAAGATAATAAACCGATTTCTATACATGAATTCTTTTATCCGTTAATGCAAGCATACGACTCTAGTGTTGTTAATGCAGATATTGAGTTAGGTGGGACAGATCAAAGATTTAATGTTCTTTTAGGTAGAGATATACAACTTGCATATGGACATAATAATCAGCAAATGGTAATACTTTTACCACTTTTAGAGGGTACCGACGGTGTTGTTAAAATGTCAAAATCATATCCTGAACATTGTATTTCGATTAACGAAAACCCAAAAGACATGTTTGGGAAATTAATGAGTATCCCTGACGAGTTGATAATAAGATATTACACGCTTTTGACAGATGTTCCCGAAGCTGAATTAAAAGAAATTTCGGCACAATTAAATTCAGGTTCAGTTAATCCTCGTGATATTAAGTTAAAATTGGCTTATACTATCACCGAAGAATACTGTGGAAAAGACGGTGCGGATTTTGGGCAAAGTGAATTTATCAATGTTGTATCAAATAGGGGAATTCCGCAGGACATTCAAGAGGTTACAATAGAATCAGGTAAAAACCTCGCGGATTTACTCGTTGAATTGAAATTTGTTCAAAGCAAAGGCGAAGCAAAAAGGCTTATCCAAGGCGGTGGAGTAAAAATTGACGGTGAAAAAATCTCCGAAGTTAATCACTCAATCGACTTTGAAAACAGTGTAATTTTGCAGTCGGGTAAAAGAAATTTTGTGAAATTAACGAAGTAAAATCGATTTATTTTTTAACATGCACTTGAAAAATTGTTAGCATTATGCTAACATGTATATATGATGCAAAATGAAAAAAAGGTTCCACATTACAAACTGGATAAAATTAAATCATTAATCAAAGAAAATCATTATGTAATTACGCGTATTGCGATTGAAAACGCAAGAAACGATTTTAACATAAAGTCTACAGAAATTTTCGATTATATAATGCTCTTGGACAACTCTCATTTTTACAAGTCAATGACAAGCGAACATTGCCACAAAATATGGCAGGATGTTTATCATTTAAAAATAAAAACAATAACAGCTTACATAAAGCTACAAATAAGCGAAAATACTACAAGCGTGATAATTCAATTTAAAAGGAAATAATATTATGAATAAATGTCCGATATGTTCATCAAAGATGAAAAAAGAAAAAAACAAATCGTTAATAGTCAAATATAAAATATCAAACGGGGTCAAGGATGTTTTGGTTAAGGATTTGTCGTATTCAGTTTGCAACGCTTGCGGTGAAATTTTTAATCCTGATGAGCTGAAATTATACGAAATTCAATTAGAAAAAGCACTTGAGGAAGAACGCAAGAGGGAAGGGCTACTTAATGCAAAAGAGATTAGGGCAATTCGTAAAAAATATGACTTAACCCAAAACCAGTTGGAAAAATTGCTTGATATTGGACCAAAAAATGTTGCGAAATGGGAAACTTATCGCTCAAACCAATCTAAAATTGTTGACAGAATTCTAAGAACAATGGATAAAGACCCTTGTTTCTTTATTAAATTATTAAACCAAGTAGATATTGGTAGCTTTAAGGATGTTTATAATAAAAATATAATTTATATTCAGAATTATCCTGTTTTGGAATTTTTAACAACAATTTATCCCGATATTGATTACAAAAATATAACTTTTGAGCTTATTGAAAAGGTTAATAAAATTATTAGTTGTATAATTAAAGATAATATCAGCAAAAAGAAATCTAAATTAATTTTAAAAGAGGCGATTTAGTAATATAAGCGAGGTAAAATGATTTACAATAATATTTTAGAACTGGTCGGGAAAACGCCGTTGGTAAAGTTACAAAAAATGAACAAATCAGAGTGCGAAATCGCTTTGAAATTGGAGTTTTATAACCCGTCAGGGTCTGTTAAAGACAGGGCTTCGTTTTACATGCTTAACGAAGCTAAAAAAGCGGGCAAAATAAACGAAAACACCGTCATAATCGAACCTACAAGCGGAAATACAGGAATCGGACTTGCTATGTGTTGTGCGGTTATGGGTTTGAAAATAATAATAACCATGCCTGAGAGCATGTCAATCGAACGCAGAAAATTAATCCAAGCCTACGGTGCCGAATTGGTCTTGACCCCAAAAGAATTGGGCATGCAAGGTGCGGTGGATAAGACGATTGAACTTGCAAAACAAAATCCGAATTCGTTTATTCCGTCGCAATTCACAAATCAAGCGAATATCCTTGCACATATCGAAACGACTTCTAAAGAGATTTTTGAGGACACGAACGGCGAAGTAGATATTGTTATTGCGGGAATAGGGACATCAGGAACGACCATGGGGCTTTGCGAGGGATTAAGAAAAACCAAGCCGTCCGTTCAGATTTTTGGGGTCGAACCTTCCGAAAGTCCGCTTTTAAAAGAAGGGCATGCCCACCCGCATAAAATTCAGGGAATAGGTGCAAACTTTGTGCCTGAATTGTATAAAGCAGGGGAAATTGACGGAATAATAAATATTAATGCAGAAGATGCGATTGAAACAGCAAGAAATTTGGCAAAAAAAGAAGGGATTTTAGTGGGGATTTCATCGGGTGCTATTTTAAAAGCGGCGTTAGACTTGGCTAAAAAACCTGAGAACAAAGGTAAATTGATAGTTGCAATAATGTGTGATTTCGGCGAAAGATATCTGTCGACAGAATTATATGAAAGTGAGAAGTGAGAGGTGAGTGGGATACGGGTGAACGGTAAACGGTAGGGTGCGGATTTAACCGCACCGTCAATAAACCCGAAGAAGTAAAAAGTAAACGAGAACCACAAAACCTTTCACCCGTTCAGCTTTTCAGCCTTTCAGCTAAAACACCTCTCACTCAAAAAAGGAACCAAATGTTAACAAAAATATTCAAAACCCTAAAAGAAGATATCGGTATAATTTACAAAAAAGACCCTGCAGCGAGGAATTTAATCGAGGTGATTTTTTGCTATCCGGGGTTTCATGCGCTTTTGTTATACAGATTTGCCCACAGGCTGTGGGTTTCGCAAATCCCTGTAATCCCAAGAATGATTTCGACTTTTGCAAGGTTTTTGACAGGCATTGATATTCATCCGGGGGCGACAATAGGTAGAAGATTTTTTATAGATCACGGCATGGGGGTTGTGATAGGTGAAACTGCAGAGATAGGCGACGATGTTTTGCTTTATCAGGGCGTAACGCTTGGCGGAACAAGCTCAAAAGCTGAGAAACGCCATCCGACATTAGGTCGGGGAGTTGTTGTAGGCGCGGGCGCAAAGGTTTTGGGGAATATTACTCTGGGTAATTATTCAAAAATCGGTGCAGGTTCAGTGGTGGTTAATGATGTTCCTGAACATTCAACAGTTATAGGTGTTCCGGGGCGAATAGTTGCCCAAAAAATATTTAACGAAGAAAATGGTGCTTTACTGCACAACAGAATTCCAGACCCGATTACCTGTGAATTAAATCGGTTGAAATATGAAATTAAGGATTTGCAAGAAATAGTTTACGGAAATAAACCTAATACTTAAGCCCAAATCAGCCAAAGTCATCTATTTACATGATGAAAGATCCCACTTATTTTATACAATTATAGTAGGCGTTTAGTACTAACTGGGATGATTAATGCATCAGAATTTAGAATACAATTCATATAGTAAAATAAAAAGACTCGCAGACGGTGAGTTGGCTTCTTTATGGAGTGAATATTTTACAGATAAATCCAATAAAAAAAATCGTGATTTGCTTATAGTTCAGTACATTTATTTGACACGATATGTTGTAGGTAGAGTGAAAGTGGCGTTGCCGCCTACTTTTTCCATTGAGGATATTTCAAGCTACGGCGTTGAAGGACTAATTGATGCGATAGAAAAATATTCACCTAATAAAGGTGCAAGGTTTGAAACATATGCACTGATGCGTATTAGGGGCAATATTATTGATAAAATTCGTTCTCAGGATTTTTTGCCAAGAAGTGCAAGAAAAAAGATTAAGGATGTAAAACAAGCTCAAGAACATCTTAAACAAAAATTAGGTAGACAGCCGACTTCTTCTGAAATCGGTGGGTTGCTTGGGTTAGAGAAAGAAAAAGTTGATCAAATATTAGCCGAAGATACAACAATCACCTCTCTTTATGACAAAAAAGGTTCCTCTGATGAAAGTATTGAAATCATTGATACCATTCAAGATAACCGCCTTACTCCGCAAGAAGAGATGGAAGAAAAAGATGTTAAGAAAGAATTGGAACATGCCCTAAAGAGGCTACCCGAACGAGAGCGTATGATAATGGTACTTTATTACCATGAGAACATGACGCTTAAAGAAATCGGCGAAACCATTGAGATTTCAGAATCCAGAGTTTGCCAGCTCCATGCTCAATCGATTATGAAATTAAAAAATATCTTAAGCGAAAATCGTTCGCTCAACTTGAATAAAAGAATTGTCTAAATGGGTGAAAACCTTTAAATCAATTGCATTTTGTATATAATTATTATAAACTGGGTGTATGAAAAAAATTCTTGTGATATTACCTAAAAGTGTTGTGGGCGGATTTGTTATGGAGGGGTTTGCCAATGGTTTTGAGCTGAATAAATGCAGGGTAATTCGGAAAATGGTGGACGAATTAACATCGGAAGAACTTGAGAAATTTAAACCCGACATGATTTTGGGGTATGGTTATTCCTTTTTGGCAGACGAAAATTGCACCCAAATAATTAAAACCTCCGATTGCAAAAATATTGTTTGCTATTTTGCAGATGAACCTGAAAAGGAATACCTACTTGGTAATAAAACTAATCTTTATAATGAGTTAAAAAAAATCAAGCCGAGAGTTTTCATTTGGGACAAAGATTTTAGTAATGAATTTAAAAACAGTATTTATCTACCGCTTGCGGTTAATTCTAAAAAATACATGACTGATTTTTCGGGCTACAAATATTCTATCAGTTTTGTCGGAAGCCCTCTGGGTGATATTTGCCAGAAAATTCTATGCGAATTGGTGACAGTTTTTAAAAATAAACTGAATATTTTTGCAGATGAAAAAATATTTTCACAAAGCCTGAACGAAATTAAAACAAAAGGATTATTGGATGAGGGCGATTTGGAAATTTATTCAAACTGCAGGCATGAATTCATTGAAAAAGAGGAGGAGTTGGCAAAAATTTATAACTCTTCTAAGATAAACTTGAATATAACTTTACAAGGAAAATCTTCGATAAATTACCGTGTTTTTGAAGTTTTGGCATCAGGCGGATTTTTACTCACTGATGAAAGAGCAGATTTGGGCAAGTATTTTGAAATTTCAAAGCATTTGGAAACATACAAAAACACTGACGATTTGATTGATAAAATAAATTTTTATTTAAATAATTTAAATATAGCACAAAAAATGGCGCAACTTGGAAAATTTGAAGTAATAGAAAATCATACGTTCAGCGCGCGAGCCAGAATTATCCTTGAAAATATTTCTTTATAAAGGGAACCCGATTTTTAAGAACGGTAAAGATAATGCCCTTATTGAAAATACTGTTATAATATTAGAATGTGAGAATGGAGAATTAAAAATGGACACAATTAAAGAAACGAAGATAACACCTGCCGATAAAGTACTAAATTTAGAGAAGTATATATTTGTTGAGTTGGACGAACAAAAAGAAAAAGCACGTAATGAAGGTGTGGATTTAATAGATTTAGGGATAGGCAATCCTGATAGACCTACGCCAAAACCAATAATTAAAGCGGCAATTAAATCAATGAAAGATTCTAAAAGTCACGGTTATCCTGATTTTAAAGGGAAAGCGGACTTTCAGGCAACAATCAAAGAATGGATGAAAAAACGATATAATGTTGAACTTGGTTCTGATTTCACGGCTCAGGCTGTGAATGGGGGAAAAGAAGGCATAGCTCAAATTTCTTTGGCGTTTACAAATCCGGGGGATTTAAACATTGTTCCTGACCCTTATTATCCTGTCTTATCAAGAGGAACTTGGGTTGCAAGCGGCGAAGTTTATCATTTGCCTTTAAGCGAAGAAAATGATTTTTTACCTGATTTAGATTCAATCCCAAAAGAAATAGCTCAAAAAGCAAAACTCTTAATCATAAACTATCCGAATAATCCTACGGGTGCGGTTGCCCCAAGAGAATTTCTGGAAAAAGCAGTGAATTTTTGTATTGAAAATAATATTTTGTTGCTTTCAGATTTAGCTTACGGCGAAGTTTGCTACGAAAATTACAGACCTTTGAGTATTTTCTCAATCAAGGGCGCAGAAGATGTTGCGCTTGAAGTTCACACTTGTTCAAAAACATTCAACATGGCTGGTTGGCGAGTTGGATTTGTAATCGGGAAAAAAGAATTTGTTGATGTGGTGTCCGCTATAAAAATAAATTTTGACTATGGAACTTCTACAATAATGCAAGATGCAGCAATTGCAGCTATGAAAATGCCGCATAAGTATATTAAGGTTACAATGGATGAATATGAACAACGCAGGAATTACATGGTTAAAGCTTTGCAGGAGCTCGGATGGAATGTTAAAAAATCCAATGCTACAATGTATTTGTGGCTAAAAGTTCCATCAGGAAGAACTTCTAAAGAATTTTGCAAAATGGTTATGGATAAAACCGGAGTCGTATTTACGCCGGGCGTTGCCTTTGGCAAAATGTCTGATAATTATTTCAGAGTTTCAATAGTTCAAAAAGAAAAAAGATTAAAAGAAGCAATCGAAAGGTTAAAAAAGGCAAACATTCGTTATGAAGATTAAAAACACAACTGTATTTTTAATAACTTTGGTTTTAGGTCTAAATTTGGTAGTTCTGCCATCTTTTGCGAAAATTGATGGCGGAATTTCTAAAAATAATTTTTATGACACGGATAATACGATTATGAGCGAAATTATTCCGAATAAAACCCTCATAACCGAAAAATATTGGGAGAAAAATCTTTTTTATTTTAATAAATATCGCCCTTTGTTTATGCTCTCGAGTAAGGAGCTTTATGACTTATTGCCCAAAGAAGATATTAGTGTTATGCAACGGATTATAACCCCATCAGTTTATAATATTTCACTAAAGACATCTTCCGTAAGAAAAATTTCGCTCGCCTCAAGTCCCGCACCATCAATGAAAGAAGACAAACCTACAAATATTGTAGCAAAAAATAATAAATCGGATATTAAATTAATTTCCAAATATGAGCAGGCAAAAAATCCTGAAACCGAACCCGAAAAAAAGCTTGAAGTAGTAATTATATTGAAAAATTCAAAAAATATTTCTAATTATAAATTAGCACTTGATTTATTGGATGATGTGATTAAAAAAGAACCTTACAACGCCTATGCGTTTTACATCAAGGGAGAATTGTATTCACAACAGAATGATTTTAAAAATGCGATGAAAAATTATATAGAAGCTTTGAAAATAAATCCTTACAGCAAACAATCTTGCATCGGGATTGCAAAAATCCTTGAACTGACCAACAAGGAACTTGCCCAAAAATATTACGATAGAGCCAAAATAAGCGATGCAGGACTATAAAACAGCATATTAAACGCAATATTTTTTCACGAAATTATTAGGCAAAGATTATTTTTTAGAATATTTTTCTTTTAAATGCATTTGATAAATTAAAACATCTTTTTCATTTGCCGTCGGCTGCATTTTTTGCAATTGTTCTATTTTTTGCCCATATTTTTGCAATTGAATTTGTAGTTTTGCAATTTTATTATCATATTCTTTTGTTTGTGTATCGTAAGGCCAAATAATTCTTGATAATCTGTTCATTATAAGTTTATTTTTTTCAAATTCAAATACTCTTACTTGTTTTTCACAAAAACGTTTTTGTTTTTCTAATTCCGCAAGTTTTTGAGTATAGCTAGTTTTTATTTGTTTTTGAAATTCTGTTAGGTCTTCTATAAGTTCTTTTTTAAACTCTTTTATTTTATCATGACGACCAGCGTAATTATTTAGAGAATTCTTAATCTGTTCTATTTCTTTTGTTTCTAAAGAAGCAGAAGTTTTGTAAGATGCATCTGCGCATATTTTTACCGATAAGACTAATGAATTGAGAAGTTTTTCATAATCTGCCTTAATCTCTTGTTCCTTATCTTCCTTGGGTTTTGGATAGCAATTCACAAATTCTTTTTCAATAGCACTTATTGTATTTTTAACTGTGTTCGTATCTTCTGTATTTTTAAATTCCAGTGTTAGATACTCGTTTAATGTTATACTCGCTGTCATAAGCTCTCCTCGTAGTGGTTTAAGTGTTTCTCATATATATATAAAGTATATACATGAGAAAAAGTTGCTATTTGTAAGCTTTACATCTTAATAAAAGTTTACAAAAATGACCGGTGTGGTAACTAATCACCAGAAACTGACTTTGTTACAAGGTCAGTTTCGATTTTCATTTAAAATTATTCCTACACACTACTTGCTGTATATTAATAATAAAATCGATGTATTCAAATTATTGTTATAAATAAACGCAAATTTTATAACAATAAACATATTATAAAACATTAATATATTATGGTTTATGCTATAATAAAATTATTGTTAATTCAACCGAATAGGAGATAATTTTAATGAGTCAAAAAACAAAAGCTGCAAGTACATCAATAATTTCAAACACTTTTTTAATTATATCAAAGCTATTGGTCGGTTTATTCACAAATAGTGTGAGCATAATTTCAGAAGCAGTTCACTCTTTTATGGATTTATTGGCTGCCGTTATTGCCTTTTTTTCTGTAAAAATGTCAGCCGAGCCTGCTGATAAAGACCATCCATACGGACACGGGAAATTTGAAGATTTTTCGGGATTAACAGAAGGAGCTTTAATTCTTTTAGCTGCCGGGTTTATCATTTATGAATCTGTTGAAAAACTATTGAGCGGAAAAATAGATTATATTGATTCAATTGCGGGCATAGTTGTTATGGCTCTGTCTGTGGTGGTAAATATAATTGTAAGCAGAAATTTATTTAAAGTAGCAAAAGAAACTGATTCAATGGCTCTTTTAGCGGATGCCGAACATTTGAGAACTGATGTTTTGACTTCGGGCGGTGTTTTAGCGGGATTAATTTTAATTAAATTCACCGGATTAAAAATACTTGATCCAGTAGTTGCCATTTTGGTAGCAATGCTTATTCTTAAAGCAGGATTAGACTTGTGTATTACCTCTACAAAAACATTATTGGATTCATCTTTGCCTGAAAAAGAAGTAGAAACAATTAAATTTGTTTTGAGCGAATATCCGCATTACAAAATTATTTCTTACAAGGATTTGAAAACAAGAAAAGCAGGAGCCGAAAGATTAATTGAATTTACATTAATTATGCCAAAAGACTTGCATTTAGAAGATAGCCACAAATTTTGTGATGCAATTGAGGCAGATTTAAAAAGAAATATTCCTAATGCTTATATAACAATCCACACCGAGCCATGCGATAGTGAATGTACAATTTGTAAATTAAAAAGTTGCGATAGTTCCAATTCCGTTGTCAGTATTTAATATATGAATATGTTACACTCGGATTATTCATGGTAATTATAGGGCACCTCTAAAACCACCATAAACAGGCTGTGTAAAAACTAATTTTCAAAAAGCTTACCGAGCTTTTCACCTCTCCCTTGCGGAGAGGTCGACTTTCTTCGTGAGCGGAAGCCCGCGAACGCTAGACAAAGGGAACCGCCGAAGAATGAGGCGAGTGACCCTGTCCTACGTAAGGGAAAGTCGGGTGAGGGTTAATTGCAATCAGAGTAAGCTTTTTCAC
>CAISJE010000048.1 GCA_903885635.1 uncultured bacterium | reverse complement strand
GTGAGCGGAAGCCCGCGAACGTTAGAAAGTCGGGTGAGGGTTATGCAATCAGGGTAAGCTTTTTCACCCTCCACCAAGGATTTCATACACTCGTGCCTCGCGTTGAAATCCTATCCTCGTCGTCGACAAGTCGACACCCTCCATTCTAAGGCTCGCAAACTCGCCAAGAAGAGGAGCTGCCGCAGGGGGAGGCGGTGCGAACGCTTATTACTAAATGGTTTTAACCTTAATTAATTTCTGGTGATTAGTTACTTGTTAACTAATTTTCTTAACATGTAGAAACATGCGTAGATACTATGGTATAATGTACGCAGAACATGCGTAGATACTTACAGGAATATTATGTACATATACGAAAATCAAAACTGGTCAAATTTCACATGGGATAAGGATATTATCTTCGATTTGTTGTTCCAAATTAAAGAAAAAAGAGCATATTTACTTGGTAAAATGAGCTCATTAGGCTTTGATATTAAAGAGAAAGCCCTATTAAACGTACTTACCGAAGATGTTATTAAATCAAGTGAGATAGAAGGGCAAAAGTTAAATACTGAGCAGGTGCAGTCTTCTATTGCCCGCAAACTTGGTATTAATATAGGTGGAGATATATTTGTAGAGAGAGACGTTGAAGGCATTGTTGAAATGATGTTAGATGCTACTCAAAACTATGGCAAAGAAACTACAAGGGACAGACTATGTGGTTGGCAATCTGCTATGTTTCCTGGTGGTTTTAGTGGTTTATATAAGATAAAAACAGGCTCCTACAGAGATGATAAAACTGGTCCTATGCAGGTTGTATCAGGTTCCATAGGTAAAGAGAAAGTGCATTTTGAAGCTCCTGCCGCCGCTGTTTTAGATGATGAAATGAATAAGTTAATTAATTATATAAATAATGATGATAAGGCCGATTTAATCATTAAAGCGGCAATAACACACCTATGGTTTGTTATTATTCACCCTTTTGAAGATGGTAACGGTAGAATTGCAAGAGCATTAACAGATATGTTGTTAGCAAGAAGTGAAAATTCATCAAGCCGCTTTTACTCTATGTCTTCTCAAATTAAACACGTTAGAAAATCTTACTACAAAGCATTAGAAATAACCCAACAATCCTCATTAGATATAACCCCTTGGCTAAAATGGTTCTTGGAAAATCTTTTGTTAGCTATTGATAATTCAGAAGACCTGCTTAAATCCGTATTGCAAAAAGCAGAATTTTGGAATACGCATAAAGATATTACTTTTAATAAAAGACAATCTGAAATTTTAAACAGATTTATGGACGATTTTAAAGGTAATCTCACAACAAAAAAATGGGCAAAAATGAGTAATTGCTCGCACGATACTGCAACAAGAGATATAGCAGATTTAATAGAGAAGGGCATTTTTATTAAGCAGGGTGAGGCAAGGGCAACGCACTTTGTCATAAAATAAATTTGCCGATATTGATTATTCTTTTCTTTTTTTTCTAGCCTTTTTTGTGCTAAATCTTAAATCTCTTTAGGAATTGTCATGTGACAAACGAACGTTCCTATATTATGCCTACGAAATATTTTTATTTGATTAAGAGCTTCATCAATAGAAGTATCAAATGTTGAAGTTGCTATTTCAAAAAAATTGTAGTAACCCCAATAGTTTTAATAGGAATGCCGCAATTCACCAATTCGGTGGCAAGGCGGGCAAAAATAAAAAAGTAGAAATCCCTGCAAGAACTTATTTGAGCTTATTGAATAATCATGTTGATAAAATTAAATTGGACATTGAAAAATATTTTAGTTAACCATTTCTAAAAATACGTAAAAATACGGACTGGTATTAAAAATTTAAATCCCTAATAATAAAAATGTCAAACTTATTATTGAGGAGGAAATTTACAAATGCCGTTTACAATTGATGAAAATTCATTGCTTATTAAAGGTAGAAAAGGCGATACAGCTTCATTTACTTTTAATTTCAATCAGGATATTTCTGCTTATACCGTACATTTTTACGTGAAAAAGAACTTGAACACTTCGGACGGGATAATTGAAAAAGAGTATGTGAATCCAAATACCAATTCGGTCACAATCGAACTAACAACCGAAGATACAGAAAAACTTACTGCGCAAGCAAATTCCTATACCACGTATTATTGGGGTCTAAAGATTAACAACGGAAGCGACTTTGCACAAACAATAATCCCGACCGAGTTTAAAAATCCGCCGATGATGTATATTTATCCTGAAATAGGAGCAGTTTAAGATGGTTGATGAAAGCTTGATAACCGTAACCAACAATGAAAATCCGCCGATTGAACTTGAAATAAGCAGTTATTCAAATAATGTTGATATTCAGATTACTCAATCAAACGATGCTGCATTGTCTGTACATAATTCAGACACGGAGGCTCATTCGGCTATTATTAATCCTATTTTGGATGAAATTGTTGATATAAATACCGAATTAACACAAATTAATACAACTTTAAGTACAAAAGCCAATATAACAGCTATTCCGACCATGACGTCTCAGCTTACAAATAATACCAACTTTGCGACTATTTCGCAACTGCCAACGGTTCCGACTAATATAAGCTCATTTACGAATGATTCAAATTATATTAATTCAACACAAATGACAAATGGACTTGCGGGCAGGGCAGACACTAATTTAAGCAACATAAACGCATCAACCGCCAGAACAAATCTTGGGTTTGTAAAGTACGATAGCGGATGGTTCGCCGTATCACCATTAACAAAGTACACCAAATCACACGGTCTCGGGACATCAAATATAAAATATGATGTTCTAATCGCGGATGATGTAAATGGAACAAATGCAAGGCACGCATTGGATTATTTGGTTTGGGAGGTAGGGGTTGGGTATATACCGAATGAAGTTACTTCGACCACAATATCTATTTCGCCAAATACTAATGTTGGGTTGAGTGTAGCATCAGTCAGAATTACAAGCGCATATTACAGAATTATAGCGGAGGTGATATAATGATTAGATTTTTTAATAAAAATGATGGCACTTACAACAACTATTGCGATGAAATAGATGAAACTTTTATGGTTGAAATTCCTGATGACAACAAGCCTTACAAAATGATTGATGGTCAAGTCATAGAAGTCTCAGATACAGAGGCTTATAAAAGAGCAATAGCAGAGTTGGAAAAACAAAATAAAATAAAGACTTTAAAAGAACAAATAGTTGAACTTGAAGCCCTTCAATCAAGATCTATTCGAGAGTTGATTTTAAATCCCGCCAACGAATTTGCAAAAACCAAATTGCAGGATATAGAAACCCAAATTGAAGTCGTAAGAAAAAACATTGCGGCATTGTGAAACTTATAAAGAGTTAACTTGCTTGGGTTTAAACCTGATATGAGTTTTTAAAACCCCAAAAAATCTGAATTTTATTTTATCAGAGTCAACTTTGACAGAAATAATTCTATTGTTGATTTTAAAAATTATAAAAATCAACAAAAAGAAAAATTTTTGTCTGAAATTCATCCCGCAAAAAATGTCACAAATATTTTTAAACGAATTATTGGCACTTTCTTTATTAATTGCAAAAAAGTAATAGTAATGCGATACCCAATTTTTATGTAAAGATACCTTATCTATTATAAAACTACGCTGTTTGGGGTCTTTAATCATGTGCATTGAATTTATAAACCCGACATGCCAGAGCATATTGTTCATAAGAGGATGCTTGGCGCCATCCAATCCGCGCGTATAAGTTTCTTCTCCGCCATGGGGGACCATATTAACAATCCAATTATCGCAAATATGAATTTTCTTATTCTCATTGATTAAATGACATGTAATTGCTAATTGGGCAAACATGTTTGACAGATTAAATTCAGCGTTAACCATAACAGTATCGGTTATATTTTCTGTCTTATATATTCCGGCTGGAACAAAGGTCAGCTGTTTGACCAGTTGGGCAACATCTTTTTTAGGATTCAAATAATTTGCAACAACAATCGCATCGCAATCATCCTCTAAAGCTTTTTCAACTTCATTCCAATATGTCCAGTCATATTCGTCATCATCGCAGAGAATCCAAACATATTTTTGTGAAGCTATTTCAAAAGCTCGAGTTATATTAGCATTCCCGCCAATATTTCTGTTATGAATAACATGCTTAATATTAGGGAATTTTTTAACATATTCTTGTATAAGTTCACCCGTTCCGTCCGTGGATTTATTATCTAATATCGTTATATCAAGATTTTTTATAGGCGAATTTTTAGCAAAAATTTGATCAAAGGTATTTTGCAAATGCTCTTTTCTGTTATATGTAACTAAAATTATTTCTAAAGTGTTTTTTAAATTCATCTTCGTGCTTTTTTATGTTAAACTTTATATTAACAGCTTAACACAAAAAAGAGAAAAAATAATGGAAATCAATATTTGTTTATCAAGTGATGATAATTATGCACAACATCTCGGCGTTACAATTGCTTCAATTTTAAAAAACGCAAAAAAACAAGATGAGCTATTTTTTTATATTTTAGACGGCGGAATTAAGGAAGAAAATAAACAAAATCTTTTAAGTTTACAAAAAATAAGAAAATTCGATATTAAATTTATTGAAATTAACGAAGATGATTTCAAAAATTGTCCGTTAGTGGGTAACCATATAACAATTGCGACGTATTACCGTTTTTTAATCCCAACATTTTTACCCGATTTGGATAAAGTTCTCTATTTGGATTGCGATATGATTATCGAAGACAGTTTGAGTAAGTTATATGCCGAAGATATTTCTGATTATTGGATTGGAGGCGTTGAGGACTTGGGTTATTATTATCATAGGCGTGAACTAAAGCGAGAAACCGAAAGTTTTTATATTAATGCCGGCATGATTTTAATGAACTTGAAAAAATGGCGCGAAGATAATATTGAAGAAAAATTATTCAATTTCGCGGAAGAAAATAAAGAAATCCTTATTCATCAAGACCAAGATGTAATAAATATGGTATTAAATCAAAAATCAAAACCATTGGATTACAAATGGAATGTTCAGGACAGTTTTTACAGAAAAACCGACAGAAATAGACATCCTAACACAAAACTGCTTGAAAAGGCTAAAAAACGCCCATCCATTATGCATTATACAGGTCCTACCAAGCCTTGGGCAGAGTATATTTGGCTTCCAATGGCTTATCTCTATTTAAGATACTTAAAATACACTCCCTGGAAAGATAATTTGCCGACAGATAACGATGTTTTGTCTGCTTGTATAAAGAGCTTATTTATTTATTTGTTACATCATCCGTTTTTTTTGCTAAGTAAAAATTTTTGGTCACAAAGCCGTTCAGAAAGAAAAAGGAAATTATTTAAATATATTTCTGTTTAATTGGTCTTATTTTTTATTTCCAGATTAATTTATGATTTAGCGGCGAATATAAATACGAATCTACGATAGGATTAGCCTTCAACAGTTGTTCTGCAAGAATTGACCATTTTGCTCTGAATTCATGAATACATTCTTTATTGTAGTATTCTTCCTGAAAATATCCGTCTTCATTAATATCATTAAAATCCAGATTCATTTCTACTAACGCCATATAAAATACTGTTGCTTGAATAAACCAGTTGTCAATTTCTAAAAACTTTAAATTAGAGCGTATTATCGAGTTTGTGTAAAATAAATATGCCAAGAGTGCAAATCCAATTTTGGTTTCACTTGAGGATGACAAATTACCCTGCCCCTCTCTTTTCCTGCCTAAAGCCTCCGTCGTATACAATAAATTGTATTTTAACATGTAATTTACGTTCAGTATGAAGTCCATTGAACCTTCAAAATCTATGTTCCAACCGCCTAACTTCATCATATTTTCTCTTTTGTACATAACGCACAGAGGCGCAAATGCTGCATCCCTTAAGTAATAATTATCCATAACATATTTACCGATTTTATAGCTCGTTTTTTTAGGCGGAATTAATTTATATTTTCTTAGAAAGGTTTTAATTTTCTTAGAAAATTTTTGTTTATTATCTTCCAACCCATATTGGAAAGGAATATTTTTTTTCTTTTCAAAATCATAGAAAAATATATCGTACTTCGGAGCAATCCCTTCGGCTTCGGGATATTTTTTGATTATTTCATCCACGGAGTTAAGATAATTCGGCATAAGTAAATCATCATCGCCTAATACAGTAACCCATTTTGTTCTTGCAAGTTCAAGCCCTCTATTCCAACCAATTAATTCTTCTTCGCATCTATAATAAAAAATATTCTTACATTTTTTATATTTTCCCATTAGTTTTTCAGTATCGGTATTTTTTTCAGGGTCGATGTCAAGAACAACTATTTCGTAATCTTTAAATTTATTTTGATTAATTGCTGATTTTAGAGTCTCCTCAACCAATTCAGCTCTTCTAAGTGTTGGAATAATTATGGTATAAGTCGGAACAGGTGTGTTCAAATCACCGTAAACTAAATACGATTTTAAATGAGCCTCTCTTTTAAAACAATTTTCTCTAACTAAAAAATCTATGTTTGCAAATCTGTTTTTCATAAATTCACCTCTTGTTTTTCTATTATTTTATCCCAATATTGCAAATGTTTATCATTTCCAAAATATTTCAAAAAATGCTTGACCGAACTTTTTGAATTTTCCTTTAAAATTTCTCTGCAATTTCTTATTTTTTCTTCGACTTCCGGCGTAAGTTCTTTTAGGCTTTGTTCAAAGATTTCTCTATCCTCGCCCAAGCATGACAAAAACCACTGATAAGGCTCGGTCCCGAAAATAAATCTGAAATCGAATACTTTTTTTTCTTGTTCCAAGACTTCAGTTAAAGCTTTTCTCATATTTTTTATATTTTTTTGCATGAAAAATTCATCTTTTAACATTGTTTTTGCATTGGAACTTATTCTAATCCGCTGTCCGAGGTTGTCAAATAATTTTTTCATTATTCTTGCGTAATGTTCTTTATCGTTAGCCAAAAACCCTGTTTTGTTGTGATTAATCAAATATCTTTCACTACATTGATTTAAGGCAACGACAGGAACAGTTGCATTTATTGCTTCTAAAATTACATTCTCAGTTGTGCCAAAGTGCCAATTATTAAGAGGATATCCGAATACATCAAACTTGCATAATTCTTCGTTTACGTTATTTGTATAGCCAATAAATTCAAATTTATCCTCAATCCCTATTTTTCTTGCATCTTCCAGAATTTTAGCTTTCCCGTCAGGATTTCCGACCATAACAAATTTTGTCTGAGGGATTAATTTAACAACTTCATTGCAATACTCCACAAAATCAGGATTAAGCTTGCTGAAATTGAGAGTTCCCACATATCCTATAACAAAATTTTCTTTAGATTTTTTGAACGAATATTCAAAAGGTAAATCTTCAAGCTTGCCCAACCCGTAAATGACACAAGCATTTTCCTGTGCATAATTTTGTTCATCTTCGCTCCAATAAGGGTTGTAAAGGGTATAACCTGAGGTGAAAAATGCTTTGTTGACAGATTTTACCAATTCAAAAGGAAGCATCGGATAAGTGCAACCGTTTATATGGCTCCACAGAATCATACGGGTTTTAGTATTCGGGAAATTTGCCAATAATGCGGCGCCCAAAGGATGATGCCACCAGTGATAAATTACGACGTCAGTTTTTTCAATTTCATCTTTTATATCGCAATCGGTTATAATGATTACTTCAATCCCGTTATTTATGCAAATATCAACGAACTGATAATTTTCAGGCTTTTCCAGCAGAATAACCTTATGCTTGAGGCTCGAATTATTATTTTTTTCATATTCCAAAATACCGGAAAGAGCTTTTCCAACACCACCTCCAAGATGCGGGGCAATATGTAAAACTTCTTTTATTTTTTTAACCATTTTAATACCTTACTGAAAGAAAATTCCTTATTATACTCGCCAACCAACTCATCTATGAATGAGTCTAGTGCCGGATTAACCCTTTGACGTCGAGAATCTTCTTTTAACCAATTAATCGTGTTTATAATTCCGTTCTTGAATTTAATTTCAGCTTTCCAACCCGTCGCAATTGATTTGATTTTAGAATTATCATAAATATCGCACCAAGTTTTATGTCCTAATAATCCGATACCCAAAGCCGGATTATTTTGCGCAATAATTTCACTTGGAATATAAACTACCTTAGGCTTCTCAACTCCAAGTGCTGAAGCTAAATATTGTGTAATTTCTCTCCAAGTGAGCCATTCGTCGCTCGTAATGTGATAAGCTTCACCGATTGTTTTTGTGTTCCCAAGTAGGCAAACAAAGGCTCTTGCAAAATCTTCGGCATGGGTCAAAGTCCACAATGTCGAACCGTCACCGTGTACGACAATCGGCTTGTTTTCTAAAATTCTATTTGCGACAGTCCAATCGCCATTGCCTACAGCTTCTGGAATCAATGTATCATAAGTGTGTCCCGGTCTGACAATGGTTACAGGGAAATTTTGCGTTTTAAAAGCATCAAGAAAAACTTTTTCGCATTCAATTTTGTTTTTTGAATAATCCCATCCACAGTTTGTCAAAGGCGTATCTTCCTTATATGGTAGTTGCGAATGAGGCTTTTGGTAATTCGCAGTTGAGCTGATAAAAATAAACTGCTTTGCTATATTTTTAAATAATTCGACATCAGTCAAAGCGTGTTGTGCATTATAGCAAATAAAATCGGCAACAACATCAAATTCCATGCCTTTTAAAGCTGTTGAAACTGCATTTTCGTCTCTAATATCGGCGATTATTTCAAGAACGCCCCGAGGAGGTTTTCTTCGAGAGTTATGAGTCATTCCTCGATTTAAAATCCAAACTTCATGCCCCAATTCCAGTGCCTGTTTAGTACAATGCCAGCTTATGTTGCCGTATCCGCCGATAAACAATAACTTCATTTAGACATCCTTTTCAAAATTTCTTCGGAGTAATCGTCCAAGTTGTCGAGTGTCCCGTGTGAAACCACCTGACAAGCACCACAAAAATCATTCAAGCCTCTGTTTCCTTGAAGGTGTGCAATTCTATGATTATTAATGATTTCGCCATTCCAAAGCTGTTTTACGGATTGGGTTCTTAAATCGCCGTATCCAAGTCCATGTTTCCAGTCACCCACGCACAAACTAGTCCTTCCATCAGAATTTACAACCATTATATAAAAAATATAAGGGCAAACTTTTCTCTCGACTATTTCTTGTCCATAATTCCCGCTTTTGAATTCCATTTTCACATCAGTAAATTCAAAATCAGGCCAAGCTGGAGACAAATTTTCCAAATAAATCCTGTCTGAAATATTCCCAAAAACATCAAAGAATTGTTTCTGTTCTTCTTTTGTAAGATTTTCCTCTATGGACTTAATCGAAACTTCGCAATTACCTCTGTTCTCGTACAAATCTCTTATATTTTCAACATATTTGTCGAAATCTACACGAGTCTTTGTATAATAATAGATTTGCTCAGCGCTCACACCGTTAACGGAGATATTTATCTGGTCAAGCCCAGCATTTACAATCTCTCGATTTAATTTTGGGTTAAGCAATACGCCGTTAGACGTCGTGTCAATTCGCTTTACCATCTTGCTTTCTTTTGCATATTTAACCATATCAGCGAAACGCGGATGAATAAGAGGCTCGCCTTCTTTGTAAAGTCTTAAAACTCGTATCGGTTCAGAAAACTCGCTCAAGTCATCAATCATTTTTTTGAACAAGTCAAAATCGAGCATCCCCTGAAATCTTCCAGTGCTGCGAATCAATGCGTGGTTCCCTGTCGGACAAAATTTGCATCTAAAATTACACAAATTAGAAGGATCGACAAGTAAAACGTAAGGTGCTTCTAATGGAGCAACTTCGCCTAACACAGTGTGATTTTCGGTATTAACCCTGTGCTTGATTTTTGCTTTCATTGAAAGATTATTCATACTTAAAACTTTCCCAATAATTCACTTGCAAACGCATCAATATCATCAGGGTTTCCGTGGGTCATTTGACCGCATTCTTTACAGATAGGATGGGATTTTCTGTCCAGTTTAAGAAATTGTATCTGTAAATCCTTTAACTCACGACTTTGCCAAATCTCTTTTACGCTTTGAGTTTTAACATCCCCTATCGTTAACTTTCTCGCCCAGTCGATAAAACAGGCACTCGCAAGTCCGTTTGAATTTATCGAGAACGAATAGAATGGATAAGGGCAAACTTGGACCTCTTTTAACTGTTGCCCGTAAATCCCTCTGTCTTCGTTTACTTCAACTCCGTTAAGCTCAAAATCAGGCCAACAGGACATTATACTTTCAATATAAATCCCGTCTGTAATATTGCCGAAAATATCATAAAATTTTTGTTTCTCGTCCTCGGAAAGCGTATCACCGTTGATTTTTACTATCATTTCGCATTGTTTTCTGTTTTCGTAGAAAAATTTAACATTCTCAACAAGTTTATCATAGTTAATTTTATAATCGGAAAAATCCAAATACTGTTCTTCCGTAACTCCCTCGATAGAAATATTTACTCTGTCAAGTCCTGCGTCAATCAACGCCAAGCTTATTTCAGGGGTTAAGAGAGAGGCGTTTGTGGTTGTGTCCACTCTGTCGCAACAACCCGATTGTTTGGCGTATTTAATCATCTCAGCAAAATGCGGGTTAAGTAAAGGCTCCCCGTCTTTGTATAATCTTAAAACTTTTATCGGTTGGTCAAATTCGCAAATATCATCCACGATTTTTTTGAATAAATCAAAATCCATAGGTCCGAATAATCTTCCGGGTGTTTTTTTCATTAATTCCAAATCTCCTGTCGGACAAAATTTGCACCTGAAATTACATTTATCAGATGGGTCAATGTTTATTATAAGAGGAGTTTTAAGCGGTATAACCGTTTCTAATTTCGTTCTGTTTTTTAAATCTATTCTTGGTTTGATTTCTGCTTTCATTATTAATCCTCTCTAAGTATTTCTTCCAGTGCTTCGTCCAAGCTATATTTAATATTATATCCTACTTCATCCAAGAGCCTTGAATTGTCCCCAACAATGATTTTAGGTTGGTCCGTAGGCTCATTTTTTATTACCAATAAATCCCCCCTGCCGATTTTTTTCGCAATCAGCTTTGTATAATCTTTTAAACTAATGCCTTGCCCAGTACAAATATTG
Source organism: uncultured bacterium (assembly GCA_903885635.1). Lineage (GTDB taxonomy): Bacteria > Cyanobacteriota > Vampirovibrionia > Gastranaerophilales > Gastranaerophilaceae > CAIPUE01. The sequence goes on along the minus strand of CAISJE010000048.1, from coordinate 11,460 downwards.
ACACAACCATCTATGTCAGTATCCAAAAATTTTACAAATGCTCCTGCAATATCTTTTGTATACATATAATCTTTAACCAAATCACCGTTATTTATAACAACTTCTTTAGCGTTTTTTAATGAATTTATGACGTGGGCGGTAAGTCTTTTTTCGTGTTCGTTTTTACCGTAGACATAAAAAATCCGTCCCCAGCCAAAGCTGATATCATTTTCTTTGCAGTACATTTGGGCTTTTTCTCTCAATTCATTTTTACATTTTGCATAAACAGTTTGGGGATTTAATTTATCATCTTCCTTTAGCGGAGCGTCTTTAAATTCGTACTCAAAACAAGTTCCTGCCATAACCGCTCTTTTGCCGCCGTTCTGATGGAATTCTTTGAGCATATTTAAACTTGCATCTCGCAACTCATAATTATCTTCAGAGATTAAATAATCACCGCTTGCAACCCACGCAAAATGCAACAAATAAAGAGGTTTGATACTCTCAAAAACCCTTTTTATATTCTCAGCATCAAAAATATTTGCCTTGATCCAATTGACTCCGCAATCAGTGTTTTTCTCGTCAATAGTTAGAGCATATATTTCAAATCCGCTATCCAAAAGCGGTTGAATCGCCTCTTTGCCGATTAGCCCAGTAGCTCCGGTCAAAATCACTTTTTTATTATCATAACAAGCCATAGGAACAATCCCTTTCACTAATTATTCTATTTTCGCACTCGGGCCATTTTATTGCAAGTTTTGGGTCATTCCATCTTAAACCATTGTAATATTCAGGCACAAAATAATTACTCAACTGATAATAAACCGTCGTATCATCCTCAAGAGTCTGAAATCCGTGGGCAAAATTTTCAGGGATATAAAGAATTTTATTGTCATTTTCTCTTAATTCAATTGCTTCCCATTTTAAATACGTTTCAGAATCCTCTCTTAAATCAACAATTACGTCGAAAAATGAACCCTTTAAGCACGAAATAATTTTAGCTTCAAGATGAGGAGATTTTTGATAGTGCAATCCTCTAAGCGTGCCGACTTTTTTATTTTGCGACAAATTACACTGACAAACTTCAAAATTTATGCCTTTTTCTTCAAACTTTTTTTTGCAAAATTGGCGGGCAAATGTCCCTCTTTCGTCCAAATGAGGATTAAGTTCAATTAAATAAGCACCTTTTAATTTTAATTCCGTGAACTTCATTTGAGCATATTCTCCTCATATTCTTTTCTGTCCAAAAACGGAAACATATCCTCCAAGCTCGGCGAAACCATTGTTCCGTCATCAAGCTTTCTCGCTGATAATTTTGGCGAAAAAATGTAATCAGGGCTTAGCATTACCTCACACAAAATCGGACCGTCAGAGTCCAATACCTGTTTAATTTGTTCTTGTAAATTTTCCAAAGACGATATTTTAACCGTTTTTAAACCAAAAGCATTTCCGACCTCAACAAAATCAGGAATACTAACCCCGCTGTCTATCGAGCAGGCTGTCATCCTTCCTTGAAAAAAGTTTTTCTGGGTTTGTTGGATTGATATGTAGCCATTGTTATTCAAGACGAATAATTTTATCGGTAAATTATAATGTTTCATTGTCTGTAATTCTTGCAAATTCATCATTATTGAGCCGTCACCAGCCAAACAAACCGTCCTTTTGTTTTTATTCGCAATACAAGCCCCTATCGCCGCGGGTAAGTCGTAGCCCATGGAAGCATCACCTGAATTCCATATGTAACGCTGTTTTTCTTTAACAATTCCGACCTGAAACGGAAGTAAAAAAGCCGTTCCATTCCCGCCCACAACTAATTCATCATCACTAAAACATTTTGTCAATTCCTGAATGAAAAAGTAAGGTTCTATCGGATTATGCTCAACCCTTTTTGCTTCAACAAGAGTCGGATATTTGTTTTTTAAATGCCTACAAAAACTCAACCAATCTGCATTTTGGCTTGCTTTGTTCTGCTTGCAATGACTTAAAAATTTCGGCAAAAATTCAGCTAAATCTGTGTGGATTTTTAAAAAAGGCTTCAATGTAGGTTTGTCAAGCTCGGCCTTATCTATATCAACCACGACCAATTTGGCATTTTTAGCAAAATTTTCCCAATTATAACTGATTTGTCTGATATTATTTCTTGAACCGATTGAAATTACCAAATCAGCATTTTGCAGAGCAAAATTCCCTGCTCTGTTTGCAACCGTCCCTATTCGTCCAACAAAATATTCATTATTTTCAGGGATAATATCAAATCCGTTCATTGTCGTTACGACTGGAAGTTGTAATTTTTCGATTAATTCAAGAAAAATATCTTTGCTTTTGGATATTGTAATCCCGTGCCCTGCAATCAAAATAGGACGTTTAGCCTCAGCGATTAAGGCTTGCAGTTGTGATAATTCATTTTTGAACTCAGGTAATTTTAGTTCATCTTCTTTATAATCGTATTTTTTCAATTTTGTTTCATCAATTACAGTTGCCTGAATATCGATCGGAACATCAATCCACGTAGGACCTTTTCTGCCATGCGTCGCCAAATAAACAGCCTTATCCAAAATATACCCGATTTCATAAGGGTCTTTAACCATTTTTGCGTATTTACACAAAGGCTTAACCACGCTTATGATGTCGACTTCTTGGTCTCCAAGTTGGCGAAGCTTGATTTCAGGACAACTTGCAATAGTCGTTGAAGTTTTTACCTGACCTGAAACGTATAAAACCGGCACAGAATCAGTCCACTGACCGAAAACTCCGTTAAGACAATTTAACCCGCCCGGACCTGTTGTAATATTAACAACTGCAAGCTCTTGGTTAACTCTTGCATAACCTTCAGCAGCTATCGCACAGGCTTGTTCATGGTGGTTGCAAATGTAGGGTATATATTTCCCAAAACTATCGTTTAAATGCATAGCGCCACCGCCGGACACCATAAATAAAGTTTTTATTCCGTAAATCTCTTTTAATCTTTGCGCTATATAATCAGACACTTTAATCATTTTTATAACAACTCCAATATATCTTTTAGATTTTTTACAGTGTTACAATCATACTCGGCCTTATCACCGTTTGTAACCAGAATGGATTTAGCACCAAAAGCTTCCGCCATTTTAACATCACTGTCATAACTATCGCCAATAACTAAAATTTCTTTGGGTTTCAGATTTAAATCTTTGGTTATTACTTCAAGCATTAAAGGATTTGGTTTTCCTATTATTAAATCCTTTTTTTTATTCAAAGTATATTCCACCGCCGCGACAATTGCGCCTGCCCCGGGGGTTATTATCCCACTTTCTCTTGGATAAATTCTTTCCTGATTGGCTATAATTATTTTATAATCATTGTTTGATAAATTTAAAATCGGCTCTAATTTTGATAAGCTAAAATCAATGTCATATCCAACGACTATTGCTTGTGGCTCTTTTGAAGCGGTATTAATCCCAAACGATTTTATTTCATCTGCCAAGTCATCCGTACCAAGACAATAAACTTCGGTATAATTGTTGTCTTTAAGATACTTTGCTATTGCATATCCTGAATTGATAACCTCTTCTAAGTGTACGTCAACGCCAAGCTTAACTAATTTTTCAAATATTTGAACTCTTGTTTTTGCGGAATTATTTGTTACAAAAAAAATTTTTTCACAACTTAAACGCGCAGTTTTTATAACTTCGTTAGCTTGTTCGGCTAATTGAGAGCCGAAATAAATAGTTCCGTCTAAATCAAAAATAACACATTTAATATCATTTAAAGGGTTATATTTCAACATATCCTCCAGCTTTGCGAATTGATTCTTTATATCTTGACTCTAAAACTTCAATTCTTTTAGCATCTTCTCTGTAAATGTTACCGTAAAAATCACGTTTATTTTTAATCCACATTAATTCAAAACCGACCGCTTTCAAAATCCCCTTATCTGCATTTTTATCTTTCATCGCAGCTTGTGCGTCAAATATAACTTTTCTCGTTTCAAAACGAGTTAAAGCACCTTGGGGAAGTTGTTTTAAAAACGGTAGCGATTGAGCAGAAACGCCACCCCCAACAACCAATTCTTTATTATGCTTGAGTGCTGCTTCAGCTATTTTTTGTGCATAACCTAAAATTATATCGTTATTAATATCATCTTTACCCATTCTCAAAGAACCTGTCATATCAGTTCTACCAAAAACAATGCCCGTTAAATCATTCGCAAAAGAGCTTTCTAACATTTCATCCAAATAATTAAAACCATAAATAGTTTCCAAGTTGATTAAAAACTTAATTTCTTGCCATTCTTCTTGAGGAAACGCCATTTTTGAAGCTTGGATGTATTTTTGCATAGCATAAGGAGATTCAATCATTGGAGCAACAATCGTGTCTACGCCTATAGTTCTTGCATCGTACATATCTTTTAAAGCTTCACAACCTCCTATTTTTATAGCCATATTGAGTCCGGCAAGAGTTACGACTTCTTTCAATCGAAGAGCCTCTTCCATTCGAGTCCCTTCTGCTTCAAATTCGGCTTTTACGCCTATTACATGATGATTTTCTTTTAAATCCTGTAATGCTTCAACCATCTTTTTCTCTAAAATATTCATCAAATCCCCTCTTTATTTATCCTCTAATAGTAAATTTTTATCCAATATATTTATACTGTCTTTATAATAATTATATAACGCTGAAATTGCCTGTTCCGACTTTGTAAACTTAATATTAACAAATTCATTTTTCAATCTCGAATTCTCCCCTGTATAATCTAGCCCAAAACCATCATTTGCAACTTTTATTCCAATATCTTTGACGCTTATTTTCTTAACAATTTGAGCAAGTTCCAATAATTCGGTTTTTTCATCAGGAACAATATTGTAAGATTTATGTTTTACGTCATTTTCAATAAAAAATTCCAAAATCGGCATCAAATCTTCCACGTACAAGTAGCTGAAACGTCGGTTTTGTCTCAACGTAATCGGCAGGTCAAACAATGTCTTACAAATAGCGTTGGAAATAAATCTTATCGCATAATCTTCGTATTTGCCAAAAATCCCAAAAATATTCAAATCAACAAAATTATCAAGGTTTTCAATCTGTTTTGACACAACGTACTTGGAAAAATCATGGTCTTTTTCGCCCAAATTATCAAACCTTTGCGTTTCTTTTACTTCGGTAATATTTTTTGTTGTATCGTAAACCGCACCCGAGCCAAAATTGATAAATTTAACGTATTTATCTTTGTGGCGTTCAAGATTTTCGAACATTCTCACGTTTGAATAAAAAAGATTAGAAGTATCTTTTGCGTTTCTATGCCCAGGCTTCGTAGCGGAGTGAAGTACAACATCAAACTCTTTATCTTTAAAATATTCATCAACACAAGCTGTGTCAATTAAATTAAGTTCAAAACTTCTCGGCGCGACAATTTCATATTTTTCAGCCAAAAAGCTCTCAAGAATATTTTTGCCGATAAATCCGTTTCCGCCGGTTAGGAGAATTTTTTTCAATTATTTATGCTCCTTGATGAATTTATGAATTAAATCTGAGGTTTTATCAAGTTCTTTTTCGCCCAACCCCGGATAAACCCCGACCCAAAATGTATTATTCATAATAAAATCAGTGTTCGGCAGCTCTGCATAATTTTGCTCTGTCAACTCCCTTGAATTCAAAAGTACAGAACCGTTTATTCTCAGTTGAATATCGTTTTCAACCATCATCGGTTGTCGCAATATATTTCCCGCAAACAATTGACGTGTTCCGACTCCGTTTTTTTCTAAAAATTCAACTAGCTGCTGTTTGTTAAATTTATCATTCGGTTTAACAGAGATTAAAAATCCAAACCAAGAGGGCTTAACATTTTGAGCAACTGTCGGCAAAATCAAATATGATTGTAAGTCATTTAATTTCCCAATCAAATATTGGGCGTTTTGAGTTCTTTTTTCCAAAAACCCGTCCAATTTATCAAGCTGTGCCAGTGCAATCGAAGCCTGCCAATCGGTGATTTTTAAATTAAAACCTATGTGAGAATAAGTGTATTTGTGGTCGTAGCCCATCGGTAAATTCCCGAGTTGGTAGCTGAAACGCTTTTTGCACGTATCGTCTTTACCCGGTGCACACCAACAATCTCTGCCCCAATCCCTGAAGGACATAATTATTCTGTATAATTGAGGGTCATTTGTAACAACAGCTCCGCCCTCGCCCATTGTGATATGGTGTGCGGGATAAAAACTGTAAGTACCTATATGCCCGATTGTTCCGACTTTTTTGTTGTCATAAGTGGCGCCTAGAGCGTCACAACTGTCTTCTACAAGCCAAAGTTTATGTTTTTCGCAGATTTTTACAATTTTATCCAAGTCAAAAGTATTTCCAAGCGTGTGCGCGAGAAAAATCGCTTTTGTCTTAGCCGTAATAGCTTCTTCAATTTTATCAACATCAATATTGTAAGTCCCAATCTCACAATCAACAAAAACAGGCACCAAACCTTGCTGAATAATCGGATTTACGGTTGTAGGAAACCCAGCCGCTACGGTTATTACTTCATCACCTTTTTTAATCTGTCTTTCGCCTAATTTATGCGAAGTCAAAGCCGATAAAGCAAGCAAATTTGCCGACGACCCTGAATTTGTCGAAAGCGCGTATTTAATGCCTAAATATTTGGCGAATTTCTTTTCAAATTCATCATTAAACCGCCCTGTCGTAAGCCACATATCCAAAGATGCATCAATCATATTGCACAGTTCTTCCGAGCCCAAAACCTTTCCCGAAGCGGGAATGTAGCTACCTTTTCGTTTGTCGGGCTGAGCCAGCCAATAGTAAATTTTCGCCCATTGTTTTATTCCGCTTCTAACGGATTTTGCTAATAATTTTTTCATTTTTATTTCTTGCCTTTTCGTATTTTTCTATCTGCCCTATCGTAAAATCAAACATTTTTTCGCCTGCGTAAAACCGTTTATACCATTCAATAGTTTCTTTAATGGCTTCATCTGCATTGTACGTCGGTGTCCAATTTAAAACTTCTTTTGCTTTTTCGATATTTAACATAAGTAAATTAGCCTCGTGTAAATCGCTTTTTGCTCCAACAACAACTTCGCCTTTGCCATAGTAATTTACGACTCTTTTGGCAACATCTGCGACTGTCAAAACGCTTTCTTCATTAGGTCCGAAATTAAATCCTTGAGCGTATTTTTCGCCATCGGTTAAAAGTTTTTCACCCAACGTCAAATATCCCGAAAGTGGCTCCAAAACGTGTTGCCAAGGTCTTACGGCGATAGGATTTCTTATTTCAATCGGCTTGTCTGCATTTATAAATTGGACACAATCAGGGATTAGCCTATCCAAAGCCCAATCGCCTCCTCCAATTACGTTCCCGGCACGTGCCGTTGCCATAGCATAAGGTTTCCCGTCCTGTAAAAAAGAACGGCGAAAAGATGAAGACATAATTTCAACACAACCTTTTGATGAAGAATACATATCATGCCCGCCCATAGGCTCGTCCTCTTTATAACCGCGGTTAACTTCTTTATTTTCGTAGCATTTGTCGGTAGTAACATTTACAAACGCTTTTACACTCCCACATTGTCTGGCTGCTTCAAGTACGTTCAAAGTCCCGATAACATTGGTTTCATAAGTTTCCACAGGCTCATGGTAAGACAATCTCACCAATGGTTGTGCCGCCAAATGAAAAACTATTTCGGGCTTATGTTCCGTAAAAACTTTTTTAAGATATTCTCTGTCTCGAATATCGGCAAAAACGCTTGTGCATTTTTCGCCTAAGCGAAGAATATTATACATGGCAGGCTCGGTATTTGGCGGAAGTGAATACCCGATAACATCCGCCCCTAACGAAGTAAGCCAAAGAACCAGCCAACTGCCCTTGAAGCCTGTATTTCCACTTACAAGAACTTTTTTATTTTTATATATTTTAAACCATTCAACCATTCAACTATTCAACCTTTCAACTTCTTTCATCCATAACGCCCAAGGTGCGTTCCCCTCCGTCCACATATCCGTTAATTCCATTTTATCACGTAAAGTGTCCATCGGTCTCCAAAAATCTTCGTGCTTGAATGCGTTTAATTGTCCGTCATTAGCCATATTTTCCAAAGGAGCCCGCTCAAAAATCGTTTTGTTTCCTTCAGTTATATAATCAAAAATCTTCGGTTCACAAACAAAAAATCCACCATTAATCCAAGATTCTTCGCCCTTTGGTTTTTCCATAAATGAAGTAATCATGTTGTTGTCTTTAATTACAAGCGCGCCAAATCTTCCTGAAAGCTGAACGGCTGTCATTGTTGCCAACTTTTTTGATTGTTCGTGGGATTTAATCAATTCGGGGATATTAACATTGGCAACGCCGTCGCCGTAAGTTAACATAAATCTTTCATTTCCGATATAATCCTGAGCTTTTTTAATTCTTCCGCCAGTCATCGTATCTTGACCGGTATAAAGCATCGTTACTTTCCAAGGCTCATTTCTGTGCTGATGAATTTCAACGGAATTATTCGCCATATCAACCGTTATATCAGAATATCTTGTATAATAATTTATAAAATAATCTTTTATAATATGAGATTTGTAACCTGTTAAAATTACGAAATCATTAAATCCCCAGTACGAGTAATTTTTCATAATGTGCCATAAAATCGGACGCCCACCGATTTCAACCATAGGCTTCGGTTTTAAATCAGTTTCTTCTGATAACCTAGTTCCTAATCCCCCCGCTAAAATGACAACTTTCATAGTAAAATCCTTATTTGTAATGTTTGCAAGCTTTTTTAACATTATACTTAAAATACAATCAATGGCTAATAGTTTGTAAATTTTTGTATACCATTTACGTTTGCATTATAATTGAAAAAAGTGAACAGAAAATCGAAGGGTTATGGTAAACTTTAATCATGAAAAAAGTTTTATTAACAGGAGCAACAGGATTAATAGGTCAATATTCGCTTAAACCTCTTTTAGATGCGGGATTTGAAGTTTTTGCCGTTTCGTCGAATGAAAAGACTCTGGGAAATCATATAAATTGGATTAAGGCAGATTTGCTTAATTTTGAAGAAATTAAAAAGGTTTTTGAAGAAATCAAGCCCGAATATTCCTTAGAGCAGGGATTAGACAGAATAATAAAGGGGAATACAAATGAGTAGCACTCCTGTAATATCAATATGTATACCTACCTTCAACCGATGCGGTTATTTGTATTTCACACTTAAAAGTATTGTCGAACAGGAAATTTTTAAAAATACAAATGATATTGAAATTGTTGTTTCTGATAACAATTCCTCCGATTTAACGGAGAGAATCTCAAAAATATTTGTCGAAAAATATCCAAATAAAATAATTTACAACAAAAATGAAGATAATATCGGCGATAGAAATTTTGAAAAAGTCTTGACCCTCGGACATGGCGAAGTCTTAAAATTGCACAACGATAATTTTATATTAAAGGATGGGGCTTTAGAACTTATTGTAAATAAGATAAAAGAGCTTCAAGATGAAAGACCAATGATTTTCTTTGCCAACGGGAACTCAAGAGCCAAAACCAGAACCCTTTGTAATAATTTGAACGAATTTGTTGAAACAGCTTCTTATCTAACCACTTGGATTGCCGCATTTTCTATCTGGAAGGACGATTTAGGTAAGGTTAAGTGTTTTACAAGAAATATCCACACTTTTCTTACGCAGACCGATGTTTTGTTTCAAATGAGTGCCAATGGCAAAAAAATGTTTGTTTGGGATGAGGAAATTTTTGAGGGGCAGGGGGTATTGAAAAAAGGCGGATATAATATTCCAAAGATTTTTGGCAAAAATTATCTGTCTTTGCTAAAGCCGTATTTGAAATCAGGTCAACTGGATAACAAAGTTTACGAAAAAGAGAAAAGGGTTTTGCTTTTAAACCATATTATTCCGATGAAATTTTCGTCTTCAAGGAGAGAAAACGGTTGGCAATTCAAAAATGACGGTTATTGGAGGCATTTATTCAGCGATTATTGGCATTATTTGTATTTTTACACTTCGGTGGTTAAAATTTTCAGATTGATGCTTGATGCCGAATTAAATTTAATCGGAAGAAAATTAAACAAAAACTCCTACCAAAAATATTGGCGAAAAAGAAACCGACACAACGAAACAACAATTGGCAAAGATGTTGATGAAACAAAGATTCTAGTGGGGAAAAAGGCCAAAGGTCATATTGAAGCAGTGTTCTCCAACAATCCTAATGAGTTGTTAATTGTGGATGATAATGCAACAATCCAAGAAAATGTTGTTTTTACTTTTGATAAAGACGAATTAATTATAATTAAAAATAGCCCAAAAACTGCTGACAATAGTATCGTTATCCCGAATTCAAAATAATCCAAATTACGAAAACTACAAAAAGGCTCAAATTCTTCACTCAAGAGTTCAGAAATAAATACACAAGGGCAATTAATGTTATAATAATAATTGCTAGGAAAATTTTCTTTTTGCCATTCTTTTCTGTTTTTTGTTTTCTGCTGTTTTTCTGTATTTTCTTAAGTTTAGGGTTTTTTGTGATTTGAGATTTTGTTCGTGATTTTTTTAATTCAGTCGCATATTTCTCTTTTAAAAGTTTTGGTGAAGACTTTTTCCCCGTCTTTGCCCCTGTCATTAAAAGTTCTTCGCTGAATATGGCTTTATCAAGCTTTTTATTATAGCCATATTTTACACTTGAATAAAATATAGAAATTTCAAAAGCCCTTTCTAAACACTCAAGCGCAAGTTTCCCGTTTTTACTTGCTGATAAAGAGTGTGCCGAAGTATTGCCGTGCTTTTTTAAAAAATATAAATCGTCTGCAAATTCTTTCATTCTCATGTTCGCGAATGAATTGTCTTTAATTTTGTTAATCATTGAATCAAAAGTATCATCCGGTAATACTTTGTTTTGCAATAAATCCCTGCATATGTTTTCAGCAAAACGCCTAATTTGAACTACTGATTGTTCAAAATATTCATCTCGAAAAAGATTTTCAGCTTCAGAAATTATATTAAATAAATTTTCATTATTTTTTTTAAGGACTAAAAAATTGCTCATAGTTTAAATATAACAAACAAATTTAGAAAAAAATCAAACATTCAATTTATTTTTATTTAAAACGGATATTACTTTTCACTTCTTGAGCTTGGAAGAGTTTATGACAGCAGTCAATAATACTATGCCCCAAAAACGAGGTCGCAAAAAGAAAAATATTCAGTCAGTGTTGAATAAACATCTACTGCCGTTTTTTAAAGATTTGGAATTTAAAGATATTACTGATGAAACTATCGAAAAGTTCAAAATTCAAAAGCTTTCAGAAGGATATCGACCTGCCGGTATTTCAATATTTTTAACTGTGCTGCAGGAAATAACTTCAAGATATATCTAGTACCTTTTATTAAACCGCAAATAAAAGGACATGTCAAAATGATTAAGAAGTTTTAAACGCCTTTCAGCAAATCATTGATGTCAATATTTAAGCTACGTGCAATATCAACAATTTTTAGAACTGTAGAATGCAT
>CAISJE010000047.1 GCA_903885635.1 uncultured bacterium | reverse complement strand
TGTGCCTTACTCCAGCTCAAATGAATATTATTTCCTACAGGTGAAGCACTTAAGTTTTCGGGGGCAGGGGCAAAGAAATCATGTTCTGCTCAGGGCATGAGATTACCATCTCTAACGGAACTAAACACAATCTACACAAACAGAGCCACCATCAGTGGACTCAATAGTGCCGCTCTCTACTGGTCCGCCACTGAGTACGATACAAATCTCACATGGGCCCAGTATTTTGCTAGTGGGGTTCAGCTCTACTACCGCAGGCACTACGGCATCAATGTGCGGTGCGTCAGGTGACCCCTTTAACCTTTTAACCCCTTGCGTCTTTGCGAGACATTGAGCGTCGAAGATGCCAAAAAGCATCCACCGAAGCAATCTCCCTGTATTATTGCTAAAGGCGAATGAGATTGCTTCGTTCCCTCAATAATTTTCTACCTAAGAACCCCTCGCCTCGCAATGACGCAAAAAGACCAAAGGCGAATGAGATTGCTTCGTTCCCTCAACGGTTTTCCACCTAAGAACCCCTCGCCTCGCAAGGACGCAAAAAAACCAAAGGCGAATGAGATTGCTTCGTTCCCTCAATGGTTTTCCACCTAAGAACCCCTCGTCTCGTAATGACGTAGAGGGGTTAAAAGGTTAAAGGGGTCACCTGACGCACCGCACATTGCCGCCGCTGGTCTTGCCGCTGTAGTACTGATACCCATTAGCAAAATACTGGAACCATGCGTTACTTGTATTGTACTCAGTATCAAGCCTGTTAAGTTAATGTGGTTTATGCTTAAAAAATAATCGTTTTAAATTCAAATCTTTATGCTTTTGTTTTTTTGTTGATAAACAAAACTTCAGGAGTGCGAGCAAGGGCGTATTTATAATCTTTTGGTGGCTGCGCAAATCGTAAAAACGGCTCGTCATTTGTGTTCGCAAGTTCACAAGCACACCAGTCTTTATCTTTTATTTCAATAACTTTTGTCAGAAATTGTTCATCAGGGGTAATTATTTCGACTTCATCACCCATTAAAATTTTATTTTTAATTTTAACTTTATAAAAATCGTCTCCGGATTTATCCCAAAATTCGCATAAAAAATCCGCGCCCGCAAGCCCCTTTGAAACATCATAACTGTAGCATGTTTCATCATTATTGCCCAAATAAAAACCCTGAGTGTAGCCTCTGTTCCCAACCTTTTTAAGTTCCTGAAAATATTGGCGTAAATCAGCGTCAGGATTTTTGACGACTTCATCAATAGCGTTTCTGTAAGCCTTTGCAACAGACGATACATAATACAAACTTTTTGTTCTTCCCTCAACTTTAAAAGAATTTACTCCAGCATCAATAAGCTTTTGTAAATGCTCAACCAAGCACAAATCCTTCGGGCTCAAAATATGTGTTCCTCTTTCACCTTGAGTTATTTCAAAAAATTCATCAGGACGTGTCGCCTCAACAAGTTTATAACTCCACCTACATGGCTGTGAACAGTTGCCGTGGTTTGCCTTTCGTTCATTCTCCGTCATATAATCACTCAACAAACATCTTCCTGAAAAGGAAACGCACTGCGAACCATGCACAAAAACTTCCAACTCTATATCAGGAACTTTTTCCTTAATCTTTGCCACGTCTGATATAGGTAATTCTCTAGCTAAAACAATCCTTTTTACGCCATTATCCTGCCAAAATTTGACGGCTTCATAGTTTAAAGTGTTAGCCTGCGTACTCACATGGATGGGTATATCAGGCATGTGTTTTCTTATTGTTCTAAACACCCCAAAATCGCTAAGAATAATCCCATCAGGATTTGCATCTTTTATAATATCAATAGATTTTTCAAGATTTTCAATATCGTCATTAAAGGCAAATATATTTAAAGTCATATAAGCTTTTGCTTGAAGACTATGCGCCAAGTCTATTGCTTTTTTAAGGTTATCAAAAGTGATAACTTCGCCTTTTCGCATGGAGCGAAGACTAAAATCAACAACCCCGAGATAAACCGCATCAGCTCCGTATTTAACGGCATATTTCAATTTTTCTAAATTACCCGCAGGCAACAATAATTCAGGTTTCATAATTGTATTTTACTACAAATAATCGGAGTTTTAATTCTATTTTTTGTCTTTGCCACTAATTTCTACAACATCTTTTTCAGGTTGTGGTTTTAATTGCGGTGAAGGTTGAGCTTCGGCATTTTTTTGATTTTTTACAGGATTAGTAACCGTTTCAGCATTTTGAGGTGCTTCAGGTTTAACCTGTGATTTAGCTTCTACCTCAGGCTTTTCACCTTTAAAAAGAGTAACTCCCGCGTTATGTGTATATTTAGCCGGTTGCGTACAACAATTAAAAACTACTTTCATTTTATACCTCTTCCTTAAATTATATTTAATCTAACTAAGTTTATTATAAGTCATTAAGAATTTGAATAAATGAAAATGAATAAATATTTACAATTCGCAATATAGTCGCCAATTTTGTAACAGGTCAGCAGGAAAAAATTTCATGCAAATGGAGCATGAAAAATTGACATGAAGTGTTAAATTAATTGAATGATAGATGAAAGATGTAAAGACTGTTCATTATTCTTGGAATTTCAAGAATTAAAGAAAATGTTCTT
>CAISJE010000046.1 GCA_903885635.1 uncultured bacterium | reverse complement strand
TGATGATACAAATATTTATTACTTTAAACCTTTTGGACAAAACACTCCTTTTAGAGTTTTCGGAATAAAAGAACGGCATAATTTTAAATTTTTATGGTTTGATAAAAAACATGAAGTTTATCCAGGCAATTAATCCATAAGTTTGTAATCGTGGACCAGACATCAACTATTTTTTATTGATTTTAGGCACTAATAATAGATATTTCCTTAATAAATCTTTATTGCAAATATAAATTTGTAACTAATCACCAGAAATCTTAATATATTGCAAACACCCTGATAACAAGCGTTTTCACCTCGCCCCTTGCGGGAGAGGTCTGTTTTCAATGTGAGCAGAAGCCTGCGAACATTAGAAAACAGGGTGAGGGGTTTCACGTGGATAAATGCGTGTTTTCACCCCTCACCCAATTTTTCTGACACTCATTCTTCGTGTCGAAAAATTTCCCTCTCCCGCAAGGGGCGAGGGGGAGACCACTGTATTTATTGGGTTTGACGTATATTTGTTTTCTGCTGACCTGTTACATAAATTTTAATGTTATATTATGAATAATTGGAGTAAATTATATGCAGGCTTCCACCAGTAAAAGAAAAAATAATATAAACATCATTATAGATAAAATAAATAACGGAATTTCTCTAACATCAGAAGAATATCAAGATTTTTTAAAGATTTTTAAAATAAATTACAATCCTGAGAAATCACCTAATCCACTAATTCAAGAAAATAATATTTATGACGATAATATAATTATGAATGAAATAAATGAAATATTAGAAAAAATTAAGAATGATAATATATCTTTAAAAAAGGATATTGAGTGGATTTCCAAAACAGTATTACCCGCAATAATTGGGCTAGGAGCTATACTTTTGACTGCTATGATTTTTGGGTTTTCAAGCCAAGCAACTCAAATGAGTACGAATATGGATTCTATAAATAAAAGTATACAATCAATAAATCAACGATTAGATGATCAATATAGATATATAGATGCTAAAACTCAAAAATAGACTTAGGCTAAGGTCGGTAGATATGCTCTCCTGAATAAGCTTTTGAGTTACTTTTTATACTCTTTCAACCCAACTAAAAATTTATAAACAAATTCAAGTTCATTTTTTGTATAGTTTTTAAGTGATGAAATTATTATTTCAAGTAATTCTTCACGTGTTTTTATGTGTCCGAATTCAAATAAATCTTTAACATCAACATTTAATGCTTTGGCAATTCTTTCCATGTTTTCTTCTTTTGGTAGCTGATTTCCGTTTTCCAGTTTACTCAAATTCGACGGCTCCATTTCAATCATTTCTGCAAGTTCAACTTGCTTGATATTTTGCCGTTCTCGTATTTCTTTTATTCTTTGCCCTAATTTTATGCTTAATTTTGTCATGCTAACACCTCTTTATTAAGCATAAGGGTTTATTGATAATAAATAAACATTACAACGACATAATTTTGCTTGACAAAGTTGTTATATCATGACATGAATTATTAATAAATTGTTCTATTGGACTATTTATAGAGCTAATTATTGTCATGAAAGGAATGCAATGAAAAAGAACTTATTATTTGACGCAACGGGATTGGTTGATGGGATTTTGGACGGGCGAGGGAACGGGATATTTTTTACTTCGTATAATATTTTGATGGAGCTTGTTAAGCGAGAAGAGTTTAATATCATTTTGTAT
>CAISJE010000045.1 GCA_903885635.1 uncultured bacterium | reverse complement strand
TCTTCAGAAAAAAGGTTGGTGGGGCGAGCAATTTGTCGGAGATTCAGAGGGCAACATTGAGCACGTCCAAATGGGTTCCTTGAGTCGATTAAAAACGATTTATCAAGTTAATATGCAGACTTCTTATATGACAGGCAGATATAAAACTCAGCTTGATAACGCCGACAATAGACCATACTGGCAATATGTTGCCGTGATGGATAAAAGAACACGCCCCGAACATGCGGAACTTAACGAGCGAACCTTCAGATATGACGACCCGTTTTGGAATAGCTTTTATCCACCTAACGGCTGGCGTTGCAGATGTAGAGTCAGAGCACTAGCTAGCGATGATTTGAATGGAATTGAAGCGGACGATTCAAAAGGGCAACTTTCAGAGGAGATGCAATTGGTTTCTAAGAAAACAGGAGAAATGAAGCCGGTAACGATTTATACAGACCCTTTAACCAACCACAAAATTGCCCCCGATGTTGGATGGAGTTATAACCCCGGCAAAGAAAACGGTTTTTAAACGCACTTAAACAGAGATTAAATAGAATTTAAACAGGAGAAGATTTATGACAATTGACAAAAAGCACTTATTGAACTGGGTCGGCGGAAAAAGGTTATTGAGAAAAACCATAGCCCCACTTATCCCAAAAGACCTTATTTCATACATTGAGCCATTCGGGGGCGGTGGTTGGGTTTTGTTCTACAAAGAAAAGTGGGCAGATTTGGAAATTTACAATGACTTAGATGGCAGACTTGTTAATCTTTTCAGAATTGTAAAATACCACCCGGAAGCACTAAAAGAAGAATTGCGACTTTTACTTGGTTCTCGCGAGATGTTTATGCAGTTTTTAAACGCAAAACCTTACACTGACATTCAAAGAGCAGCACAATTTCTATTTTTGATTACTCGTTCTTTTGGTGGCAGAGGCGAAACCTATGGTACAGTAAAAAAATCAGCAGGCGGAGCAAGCAAAAGCCAAAGAAATATTTTGTCGAAGATAGATTCGATCCACGAAAGATTGGACAAAGTTTTGGTCGAAAACAGAGACTTTGAAAAATTAATCAAGCAATATGACCACGATGGGGCATTTTTCTATTGCGATCCCCCATATACTTTCGGCTGTGGATACGAAGTTACTTCAACAGAAGGCTTTGCGCACGAAAGATTGAGAGACCTTTTGAAAAGTATCCAGGGCAGATTCTTGCTTTCATACGATGACAGCCCCAAGGTGCGTGAATTATACAAAGGCTTCGAAATGATTGCCATTGAACGATTGAACGGAATCAACAACAAAGGTGGCGACAGAAAAAATAAAATGTTCAAAGAACTTTTGATTGCTAATTATCCAATTGAGGACTTATTTAATGGACGAACCAATTGAAATAAAAATAGATGACAAAGAGCTTAATCAAGTATTGGATAGGCTCTTTGAAAAGACATCAGACCTGAGACCTTTGATGAAAAACATCGCAGGGATTATGGCTGATTCTGTTGAAGAAAATTTCAAACAAGAAGGTCGACCAGAGAAGTGGGCAGAATTAACTGAATCGACCATCAAGCAAAGAAAGAAAAAAGGATACTGGCCAGGTAAAGTGTTGCAAATGCGAGGAGAACTCGCAGCATCTATTACGAGTGAATACAGCGAAAACTCAGCCATTGTTGGTACAAACAAAGCCTACGCCGCAATCCACCAATTCGGAGGCAAAGCTGGCAAAGGCAAAAAGGTAGAAATCCAGGCACGGCCATACTTGATTTTAGGAGAAAAAGATTTAAATAATATTTCAAATGCAGCATCAAAATATTTAAATAAAATTAAAAATTAAACTCTACGCAGTCAGGAGCAAAAACTAAAACATCTTCTATTTGTAGCTTTGAGCTCTTTAAGATTTCCTGAATTTGAACTTTATCTACTATTTTCACTTTGTTATCTGCAGCATATTTGACTAAATCTCTTGACGCCAACGAGTTTACATATATATAATTCTGTCCCGATTTATTATACTTTTCAATTAAGGAAGTAAAATCATCAATGTTTTTCTCATTAATTTCATTCAGATAAATTTGGACTAATTGTCGTGCAACTCCGTTATATTTAATAAAATCAATTCCCATATTTTGCTTTTCATCTAAATAGTCAATTCTATCATTATTGTTTTTTATAAGTAAATAAATCATCTTTTTAAAATCTGAATGTGTTAAAGATTCAATATTTATATTTACAGACGTTATTTCTGTTACTTGGGCCGTTAAAAACTCACCGGAACAAAGATCCTCGGATGTAACCGTCAAAGCATCCATTGGCGTCAGAAAATCTCTAGCCAAGGATTTTTTTGATTCAATTAGTCTATCAAGTTTTTCGTCAAATGTTTCAAAATTAGTGCTCGTATAAACTGGGTAATATACAAAAACCTCTTTTTTTTGTCCAATACGGTATGCTCTATCAGTGGCTTGTGCTTCTTTTGCAGGGTTCCACCATCGCCCGTAATGGATAACGTGATTTGCACCTAATATAGTCAAACCAACACCTGCAACATGAGGCGATAACAATAAAACATTAAAACCGTCTTTATTTTCAAAGTCATTTAATATTTTAAATCTGCCGCTAGTGCTTTCTCCTGATTTTGAAATATTATTATTTACAGCCCCATTTACAATTCCGATATTTAGTCCGAATTCGGCATCAATAACCGTTTTTAAAATATTTTGCATAGTTCTTGAAGTTACGAAGATGAGAGCTTTTTCACCCTTTTCTTGAATTTTTTTCAATTCATCCAACGTTGCTTTGAGCTTAGGTGAATCTTTAATATAATCTTCAGGTGAGTTAAATTGATTTAAAGTATTCTTTTTTAACAATAAACTATGTTGGTACAATTTAACCAGTTGTTGTAATAAAACTAAATGATGTTTTTTATTGGTTTCATTGTTTAATTGGTCAAGAATTTTCGCATGCATTGTTTCCATTTCCGGAGTCATTGTGCAAATTATTCTTATAGCATTTTCGCCATCATATTTTTTAGGCAATTTATCCGCTAAATATTCGGCTTTATCCCGTCTTACAACATATGGCAACTCACAAGCTTTGTTTAATCCATTAAACTTGGATAGTTTCAATTTTTGTTTTAATAAATTGAGCCTACTATCTCTCTCTTCTTGAGAAGTTTTTTGAGGATCAATATCATAATTTTTACTAAATTCCTTTTTCGTTCCCAAAATTCCCGGATATGCAAAATCCATAATGCTCCATAAATCTAGTAATTTGTTTTCAACAGGAGTTCCTGTAATCGCCAACTTGAAATCAGAGTCTAGCGTTTTTACGGCTAAAGATATTGCAGTCTCGGGCTCTTTTATGTATTGAGCTTCATCTAATAAAACTGTCATCCATTTAATTTTACCAAGTGAAAATTGATAATTTTTTGCTGTATCATAATTTGTTATGATAACACGATGATTGGATAAACTAGTTTTATTAATCTTACAATCACTTCCACTGTAAAACTCGCACCCTGTACACTCGACACATAAGGACGATATAGCTGAAAGTTGTTCTTTTCCAGGAATGTTGAATTTTTTAAAACTCTTGATATTATCACCATGCAGTATTGCAAAAGGCGTAAATATACTTCCGGCATCTTTGAAAAACTTCTTTATTTCATCTCGCCAATTTTGTAAAAGTATTGGTGGGGCAATTACCAATATTGGCTTTATAACTTCTCCTTGTCTTTCTTTTTTTTCTATAAGCCAAGCTAGAAAAGATAATACTTGCAGTGTTTTTCCAAGACCCATATCATCTGCTAAAAGTACACCTTTTTTTAGACCCTTTTCATAATTAGATTGCAGCCAAGCTATACCTTCTTTTTGGTATTCATATAAATCAAGTCGATTGCTATTGTTGTGCTTATCTAAAATAAATTCATTCAAGGACTTCGGTTGATCATACTTTAATATTTTCGACTCATCATTTTCAATAAATTCACTATATGTTTGCTCATCAAAATTATCGTGAATAATTAGATATTTACAAATTTTCTTCATTTTTTGCTCTGGTGAAATATTATTTGAAATAATATCATCATGATCTTGCACAAATTCTTTTACTTCATTTGTAATTGGTATTTTAATCTTGATATCATTATTTGTTATTTCGACAGCAACTTTATCTTCATTTATAGCTTCTTTAATTTTTACTATTGAGTCTTTGGTGATTCTTACTTCAACACTTTCTCCATTAGAATCTTCGGCGATTAACGTAGGAGAAAATTTATCTTCAAACTCAAAATCTATGTCAACATTTGTGAAATTATTAATTGCTTCAAGAAACCCAACTCCACTTCCATGGAATTGCATTTTGGGCTTAAATGCATATTCGCCAATTCCTTTTACTCTTCCACTGTAGCCATCATAATCAATTACATCTTGGTCAATACCTTCAAGTTCACTGATTACCTTTCTTGGATCTAGCATTATTTTATCTTTTTGATTGCCAGTTACTCTTGTATATTCAGTTTTTAATTTATTTGCAATTTCTTTAACATCATCTGGAAGAATTACCCTTACTCTTTCTCCATCCTTATTTGTGTCATATATATCTTGCACGTCATTTAATAGTTCGAACTGAGATTTAAACGAGTCAGTATCAGTACCATCGATTAGAGGCATTACAGATATACTATCGCCATGTTCAACTATATTCAGTTTAACTTTTTCTGGAATAATTACATTTTCATTTTCTAAATATTTATCAATTTTTACAGTATTAACTTGCTGTATAAGCTTTTTTATTTCTGCAAAATGTCTCAAATTTGAATTTTTAGTTTTTGACGTTTTATCTAAAGCATTAAATTCATCAATTTTAGATAATAATTCAAATAAATTATTATCTAAATAATAAAACTTATGTCGATTCTTTAAAAAACAACCATATCTCCGAGGAGAGACCTCCTTAATTCCCCAGTTAAATTTATAGACATATTCAAAATCGGGAGAACCTAGGTCTCTGTAACTTTCTATATTGATAAAGAATGGCGAATATGCGGGTAAAACATCCGCCATATTAAACCCTGATACATTTCCGTTTTCATCTGCGTCATCATTTTTGTATAAATAAGAAAATGTTTCATAAGGGATTCTTATTTTTCCATTCGATATTTCAATTAATTCCTGCTCGTATAATTGAGGCAAGAAAGAATTGAGTTCAAGCCCTAAAGGTGTAGCATATTGATATTCTTGTTTATCAATATGAAAATCATCTTCATTAAATATTTTAGAAGATTCAATATATGCTGCATCAGCTTCCAATATCAACTGCGTATTCGGAGTCAATTCTTCAAAAATTACCTTATTATTCAAGCTCTAATCCCCCTTGTTGCAAACCAACTTACCAGCTTATTTTGCCAACCTCTATAATGTGAAACAATATTTATTGATACACCCCTGTTTTTTAAATCTTCTATATAATATTTATTCTTGTATTTTATTTGCTGTGAAAAATCTTCCTTATTGTAGATGTAGCAAGCATTGCTAGTCTCACTAAATTCTACCGCAACAATATTATCAAACTCTAAAATAAAAGCGTTTGTTTGTGCATCAAGTGGAATAAACTTGTTGCCTCTTGAAATTAAAGCTTGAATTTCATCTTTATTTTTGAAGTTCTGATGAACATTATTTCCTTTCAATATTGTATTTTTCTTGATTTTACCTGCATATTTTAACCAGAAGTCTTTTCGGTGATGAGGGTCATAATCAATAAACAGGTCGAAGAATACTCTTATGTCTAGTTCATTGAGCCATTTCATAAAAATAGTCTTCCCTACTTCATCAAAGTTTAACCATTTTTCAGGGTACTCTCTTGGATCTTTGTAATCAATGTTGTTAAAGAAATATTCTCTAAAGATATCAATACAATCTTTTTTTGCATTATTAGAGGCCTCATCGACAATCTGAATAGAAAAAGAAAGAATCCTATTACCTTCTTGTTTTGAGAAAAGTTCGCTATTAAGAGAGTTAAAAATATAGTTTAAATCTGTAGCTTTTATATTTCGTTCTTTCTTGAATTTATTTAATTTTGCTTCCAATACGTGCTTTTCAACTTCTTTGCCCAAATTTGAGTTATTAAGGCTTAAATAATATTTTTCAGATAAAGATGCCAAATTTAAGTTTTCATTTACTAATTTTGTTGCTAGGCTTAAAGGAGCCTTGTCGCTCAAAATTAGCTCTAAATTTTCTTTCCATAATTGAATAATTTTATTATCTTGTTTATATTCTAAAATCATAAAAGATATTGCATCTATCATTTTATTTAAGTCTTTGATATCTGACCAAAGAATATGCACATTAAAAACTAACCCAATAATAATCTTATGTGTAATGATTGATGTATCCATAAGCAGCTCCCAAAATGCATCATTAACAATAACCTTTGTTTGAGACGATAAAAATTCTATCTCTTTCAAATTGAAAGTTATTTGAGCTGGATTATTCGAGCTAACATACAAATCCCATTTTTGAATAATTTTTTCTCTTTTAGAATTAGATACTGAAATTAATCCCATTTCTTGTTGTGAATTAACTTCTGCCAGTTTTGTTTTATACTGTTTTTTATTATTATGCATCGTAAAATCAGCGAAAGAAGGAATAGAAGACAAAGTTTCATCTATGTTTATAAACTTATTTAAAATTGATTGTAATTCGCTCATGACACCTATTTACTCTTACTAAGAACCCCTTCTTGAAGCTGCTTGATTTGTTCATATGATTTTACTCTTATTTGAAATTCGACCCTGCGACTTAGGTTTTTATTTTCTTTACCCGGCTTAGACTTTATAGGAAGTAAATTTCGTTCCCCCCTTCCATTAATTGATGATAAGTTCAGCAAGCACTCTCTGTGCTTGTTGTTTAACTTAGAATTATTCAATCCAAACTTCAAAATTGATAAAGCTCTATCTTGGCTTAATTTTAAATTATGTTCGTCGTCACCTTCCGAATCGGTATAGCCGATAATCTGAAGTGCCTGTATTTCATTGATATTTTTAGGAGAACAAATAGAGGCTGTAAGTTTAGGGACAAATGTTTTCAAGTAAGCTTGACCTTTAGGCTTTATTACATCTTTATTTGTATCAAACTGCAACTCATCATCTTTAACTTCAAAAATTATAGATAATGGGTCAGATTTGTCTTTTTTGACTTTAATATTAGACAGAGTTAGTTCCTCAAGAATACGCTCTCTTCGACTCGCACTTCCTTTATAGACCTCTTGATAGGAGTGGTTTAAATAAACAACCAGTAATAAAATGAATATTACTGTTAATGAAGTCATCAAATCTGTCAGTGCAGATCCTAAAGCCGAATTATCATCTTGCTCATGATTATCCATTTATAGCAGCTCCCTCTTCCTGAATCATTTTTATTTCTCCAACTCTTTGTCCCAATATAGAACTTAAATCTTCCAATTTTTCATCTAAATCTAGAATATTTGAAGATAATCGCTTTGTAGAATTCGCCATTTGTTCATCGTATTGGACAAGGTATTCTTTTAGGCTGTTGTTTGTTTGTTGAGAATAGCTTACAAGTGATTGATGAACATTATCTAAAATGTTTGCAATACTTTTTTCTAAATTCTGAATTGTTTGAGTTTGTGAATTCCATTGCTCTACAGACTGCTTAAATCTTTCTTGGTCCTGTGCTGAAAGCTTAACAAGCCTATCTATTGAACCGTTAATTTCTTCGAAGCCGTCAGCTGAAGCACTAAATTGTTCTCCCGCGTGAGCCATTATGCTAGATATGCCTTGTAGCTCTCTTTGCATTTGAGTGTTTTTATCAACCAAGTCCTGATATTGATTAACTTTAGCTTCAAACTCATTCATAATGTCATCGAAGTTGTTGGCCTGAGAAGTTATGATTTCATTTACTTGATTGACATGAGTTACGAATTGTTGTTGTTGATTAGTGGTAACTCTATCAAGGTTGTCTATCATGAAATTAACTCTGTTTTCAAATTCTTTATTGTTTGTATCAAAGTTAGATAAAGTTGTTGTAATGTTTGCCATTACTGTTGCCATTGATTCCATTTCTTTTCCAGCAACACCTGTCAGGCTAGATTTGAACTCGCCAATCATTTGCCCCATTGCTTCAGATGAGCTTTCTTGTTTTTCTTTTTTTATCTGTTCAAGTGTGGCCATTAAGCTTTCAACTAAAGGAGCAATTCCCTCTTGAACTCCAGCTTTTAAGTGTCCCGATAAATCAGTGTTAAAACTTTTCAAAGCAGATGATTGCTCTTCGTTATGTTTTAATACTTCGATTAATAATTTTTCAGTTGATTTTCTTGGAAAGATTCTATTCATTGTTCTTTGAATTTCACTACAAATCCGAGTTAATTTACTGAATCTTGTTTTTTCATAAATTGTCAATCCAATTGAACATAACAAAGCGACAATTGAGGATAAAAATTTACCAGATAGACCATTAATTAAGCCTTCAATGCCTTTGACTTGACCTCCCTGCAATACTTGAACATGGTGTAACCCAATTAGAATTGCCAAAAAGGTCCCGAGGAGTCCAACTGCTGTGAGAATGCTTGGAGCGGCCTTAATTAAATCAATGTGTTTAATGTTTGCAGAAATAATAGAGCTTCTATTGAAAAAATCTTCTGATTGCAATGTATTATATACCTTATTGTTTCGTCTGTCTTTTTCAAGCGTTTCATCAAACTCCACCCAAATATCTTTTAAAAAGGGCTTGTTTTTAAATTTTGAATCAATGAAAACATCTTCTACGTCATTAAGGTCTTCTATTGATATTTGAGATTTATATTTTCTTAATTCGCTTAATACATTTTCTAGCGAATAACATAAGCCTTTATAATCATCCTTGATTTCCCTAATAAACCAAATGGTACCAGCAATTACCAATGCGACAATAATCCAAATAACCAATGGTGCTATCCCCATTTGATATCCTAGAAACGAAAATATTAAATCCATACAACCAACCCCCTTCTTTGCAATACTCACAAGATTAAAATAACATAAAAGCATTAGCTCCAGTTTAAATATGAACTTTGGTGAATTAACTTTACATTTTACGAACAACGAGAAGTGAAATGTCCGAATTTGTCGTAGGTGTCTGATATAATCTTAGCCCGCTATTTTGTCTTTAATTTGCTGATAAACATTTTTGCCTTGAGAATCTTCTTTAGCGCCATTAAGAAAAGACTAGAGCCATTACTTTTTTGTTCCCATAGCTTACCAATATTATACCCTTATACGTTAATTCTAAAATTTTTCCAATCTGTAACAGGTTCGCCTGAGAATTTAACTCCGTTTTCGAGTGATTCAAAGTGGCGTTTTGCACAATGGATTTTCAACTTTTCAGGACTTCTTAAGTCAAACAAGCTGGTAGTTCCTTTTGTTTCTAAAACAAAGTAAAGTTTTTGCTCGCCATTTTTTTCAAGATAAACGGCCCAGTCAGGGTTATAAGAACCAATTGGTGTTTCAACTTTGAAGCGACTTGGTATTTTGAAAAACATTTTTACATCAGGATCATTGTCTAAGCTTTGTGCAAATTTGCTTTCAATTCCACTATCATATACCACGTAATCATATACACTATTTGCAACCCTTATAGCATTTTTATCAATGTAAGCTATGAGCTCAGTACTATCAAAAATTTCTTGTGCATAATATTCTTGACTGCTCAATTTAATATATTTGATTCCGTCAATTGCCAATGAATGACGATTTCTTTTAATTATTTCAAGTGCTTTTTCATAAAAGGCTTGAGGGTTATTTAAAAAATCTTGTCCTCTGCAACTTTCTTGGATGATACTAGCAATCGTTGAACGCTTTAACTGTGTTTCAGATGATATAAGCCTTAAAATATCTGGTAAAACATCATAAGTCTCTTCTATATCTGTTGTATTAATTTTCCGTTCGATATGTGAAATACCTTCATTTTTAATATCTATATCAGCAGTCGCCGTAACTATTCGTGCTTTTGGAATAGCAGGCATATCTTTCAAATCTTTTATACAAGAAGATGTTAATTTTTCACTATCAATTTGTACTCTATATGTAGTTTTTTGCTTTATCTTGTCCCACAATTCTAAGAATTCAGGGGATAGCATTGCTTGCTTTTTTAATTTAACGGTAACTTGATTAGAAGCATCTTGAACTGGGACTTTAGCACTAACTTTCTCAAGCATATTTAAAATTGCATTTTGTGCACTTTTAGAATGTTTTTCGCCCATTCCAGAAATTACTTCTATCAGTTGAGCTTTTGCATCATCTTTAATTTTACCGTCTTTTGAAAGTATTTTCTTTTCTTTTAATTCTTTCTCAATTTCAACAGCCTCTTCATATGAGAATACTTTTTCAGGAATAACCTCATTATAAGTTACACCAGAAATTGTTTGAATTGAAATAGGCTCTGATTTTTTAACGATTTTTTCAATATGCTCTTTTGCAGCGTCACTCATTTGTGGCAAGTCAATTTTAAGTTCATCTGCTTTTTTTAATATTTGCCCATTCTCATCGATAATACCATTTTCTTTTAAGGTTTCTACAACTGCTACAGCTTCTTTTTCAGTTATTTGTTTTTCAACGATTTGCTCTTCTTCATAAGTTAACCCAACTAACATATTTAGCTGGAATACACCAAATTTTATACCAGTTTCTTGTTCAATTTCTTTTTGGAGGGTATTTGCAAAATCTGCAAAACTTTCGCTTGCCATAACATGAAGAATATTTATATTTCTATCTTCAATTCTTTCACCATCTTGATTTACACACAGTCTTAAACCTCTACCTATTTTTTGACGGCAGGTGAAAGCAGATTTTTGCTCAAGCAAAGTACAAACTTGAAATACGTTTGGATTATCCCAACCTTCTTTTAAAGCCGAGTGGGAAAATATAAAACGTAAAGGACAATCAAAAGACAAAAGCCATTCTTTATCTTTCATGATTGTGTTATACGTATCATCATCAGCGAGAGTATCGCCTTTTGTATTTTTGTACACACCTTTTTTATCTTGGGAAAAATACCCGTTGTGGGCTCTTTCAACTTGGGTGTTAAAATATTTTTTTAATTCTGCATATTTGGGTTTTTCCAAAAGTTCGTTATAACATTCTTCAAAGATATGGGCATAAATACCTTGTTCACCATCTTCCGTTCTATATTTTTTAACTTCATCTATAAAGAATAAGGATAAAACTTTAATGCCTTTATCAAAATATCGGAGTTCTTTATCAAAATGTGCTTCAATTGTTCTATAGATCTGTGTTCTTTTTAAGGCTTCTTCATCAATACTGCCAATTGCTTTACCGAGTGAGACACTTTCTGAGTTAGAAAATTCAATGCATTCAAAACCAGGAGTGCAGTCGATTCCTGCAGCAGTATAATCTTTATAAAGTTCACGTTCACCTGAAAGCAAATATAAGTCATCATTAGGCTTTACCGTGAAAACTTTTCTTGTTATTGTTTTATCTTTGTTTTCTGTATCAATTTCAATTTTCGCCCTAAATCCATTTTCGTTAGAAACAGATTTTAAAGCAATATAGGGTTTGTTAAAATCATTAATTATTGAATTAGATGAAACACAAATTTGTTTGACCAATCCCATCTGATATGCATCTACAGGTGTTAAGCGATAAAGCAAATTTATTTTTTCTTTGTGTGTTGCACTATATCTTAAAACGCATAGTGGATTTAAAGTAGCAATCGCTTCTTTTGCCTTTGGCGTATTGTCAACACTTTGAGGTTCATCAATGATTACAATCGGGTTGGTATCTTGAATATATCTCATTGCAGTTTCGCCGTTGAGTTTGTCTTGTTCCTGGTTGATTATATTTTCTGCTTTTTTAAAAGCATCGATGTTAATAATCATAATTTCAATATTGTTAGAAGTTGCGAATCTGCGGACATCCGACAATTTTGAGGAATTATAAATAAAATAGCGATAAGGCACATTGTCATAATGATTTGAAAAATGTTCATTCGTAATTTGTAGTGATTTATACACACCTTCGCGAATTGCAATAGAGGGTACAACAATAATAAACTTGCTGAAACCATAGCGTTTGTTTAATTCAAAAATGGTTTTTGTATAAACATAAGTCTTCCCAGTTCCCGTTTCCATCTCAATATTAAATTGGCGATTTTGGATGTCCGTTGTTTGCGCTAACTTGTTTTTCTTTTGAATATTGTGCATATTTTCGAGTAACGATTGATTATCGATTAATAAAGAATTGCCAACACCAAAATCATTTTGAATTAATTTTGTCTGTTGTGGATTTTCAACAATAGAAAAAGTCAATGAAGTTTTTTCTTGCCCTGCAAATAAATTTGCAACTGCGTCTACTGCATCGGTTTGAAAATCTTGATTTTTAAACTTTAATTTCATTAACCTTCATTTCCTCGTTGTCTGCAAATTTCATCATCTTCCAATTTTTGTATTCTTTCAAACTCAGAGTTCAGTTCGATATCAGATATATTTCTTTCGTCAAGAGATACCAGTAATCTCATTCTATCAAATTTTGTGTATGTTTTTCCCTCTTTCTCACCTGCTGCAATAATAGAGTCAACGGTATTATTAAGTTTTTGTTGATAAATCAGTCTTGCTTTTTCATCACGTTCTCTTTGTGTCGCCATAATTATTTATCCTTACAATAACTTCATTTCAATATTTCTGTCTTTCAAGATATAGTGAGCATTTGAAAGTGCAGTATCATCTGCGAAAGCTTCTTCGCTCGCAACAATTTTTGTAGCACCAAAATTGCACATTGCTTCCATATCTTCAGGAGTTATTCCGTTTTCGCCCTTATCGATGCAAACTAGGATTTTTGTATCTTCTCCAATTAGATACGCTTTTTTATTGTTGACATTAACTTGAGTAACTTTGTTATCCAAAGAAACGCCCATCTTAAGCATTACTTCGTAAACTACATCTATATCAGAACGGTCTTTTTTGATTGTTTCAGTTATTGAATCAAAACGCTCAAATAAAACACCCAAATCATTCTTCTCAATAGGCGTGTTATCCCATTTTGCAAGATTTGAGGAATCAAGTTTTAAAACCTTAAAGCCTGTATCAACTTCAGCATTGTTTTCTGCAATTTTTATTCCTGCTCTGCGAATACGTTCTTTACCTATTTCACAAATGTTTGTATAACCAGCTTTAAATGCTTCTGATTTTTCATCACAAACCTCAGGTAACTGCACCATTATAAATTTTCTATTTCCGCCATCTTCTGCATTTGACTGCATAATTGCATGTGTGGTTGTTGCGGAACCGCTGAAAAAGTCAAGGATAATATCACCATCATAAGTTGTTTGTTTTATTAATTCATTTAATAACTTTGTTGGCTTTGGAAAGTCAAAATATTTATTTTCAAATAAATCTATAATCTCTTTTGACCCATTTCTAGTATATATGTCTTGACCTATAATAGAAGAATAACCAGGCAATGTAGTTATCTCACTTAAAAACACCTTACGTCGAGGTCTTCCTTCTGGTGTCGGAGGCCAAATTATACGTTCTTCTGCTATTAACCTATTCATAGTATTTGTGTCATATCTCCAACCCATAGTTGGTTTTCCGTAATTAATATTAGTTTTTAGATCAATTAAATCAAAATGACAATTTGGTCTTTGGGTTGCATCCAATAATCCTGCCATATTTGCACTAGTCCAGTCACCCCTTGGATCATTATCAGGATTTGAATATTGCGTTACATCCCTGTCTGCACCAATAAAGGCTCTTAATCCATTCGTTTTTGTATATGCAAGTATATATTCATGGTCTATGGAAACTCCTGTAAGATTCCGATTATCTTTATTTTGCCTGCTTTTCCAAACAAATTGACAAACAAAATTCTCTTCTCCAAAAACCTCATCACAAATTCTTCTTAAATTTGTAATTTCATTATCGTCAATCGAAATAAATATAACTCCATCATCACGCAATAAATTCGCAGCTAATCGTAGGCGTGGGTACATCATATTTAGCCAGTTTGTGTGAAAACGTCCCATAGTCTCTGGGTTAGACTTTGTTGTTTGAGAGGTTACTTCTTTATATTTTTCAATCGGGTCTTTGAAATCATCTTCATAAACAAAATCATTACCCGTATTGTAAGGTGGGTCTATATAAATCATTTTGACTTTGCGAAAATAGGATGTTTGCAACAGCTTTAAAACCTCTAAATTATCCCCTTCAATATATAAATTACCAGTTGTGTCAAAGTTTACACTTTCTTTCGGGAAAGGTCTTAGCGTTCCAGTTGAACGTTTTCCTGCGATTTTATAGCATTCAGATTTGCCTGACCATTCAAATTTATATTTTTCAAAATCATTATCGATATATTCGCCACAAATTGATAATAGCTTATCAATATCGAGTTTCCCCTCAACAAAACATTGAGGAAATAAACTTTTAAGTTTTTCTTTTTCTTCTTGCTCTATGTCCATACTCATTGAAGAAACCTTTTCAATATTCTCAACCATACTCATACCTGCTTTTATCCTAACTTGTTTTGATTTTACCATGAATATTAATGAGAGTATGAAAATATTAAGAAAATGAAGTGTAAAACGTCCACTTTTGACGTTGATGTTAATATAGGTTAATATATTTAGATTATAATGAGTTTAAATAGAGGGGAAATTTATGCGATACGATAGAGTTGAAGATATAGTTAATTTAGTAATGATGATGCAAACGATGTCCAGGGGCGTTTCTTTGTATGATATTCAAGATGAGTTTAATGTCTCAAGAAGAACTGCCGAGCGGATGCGTGATGCGGTTGTTAGAATATTCCCTCAAATAGAAACTTTTGATTCTCCCGATAAAATCCGCCGATGGAAATTCAAAACGAATTACAGCGGGCTTGTAGCTTTCACTCCTGAAGAAGTCCTTGAGCTTGAAAGTGCTAAAAATAAATTTGACTCAGAAGGTTTTCAAGAAAAATCTGATTGCATGAATGAAATCATCAGAAAATTAAAAGTCGTAAACAAAAAAGATAATTCAAGTATTGAAACAGATGTAGAGGCATTACTAGAAGCGGAAGGCTTTGCCATCAGGCAGTACCCTCGATTTAAAATCAACAAAGATGTCCTTGAAATAATAAGAGAAGCGATTAAGTCCTTTAAGAAACTGGAAATCGAATACCAGTCAAAAGGGAAAGAGAAATCTTCTTGCATAATCCACCCATACGGCCTTTTGTATGGAGAAAAGCACTACCTTGTCGCATACAGTGAGCCACGCGAAGATATAAGGCTGTACACGCTTGCAAATATCCAAAGCATTAAAATTCTGAATGAATATTTTGAAAAAGATGAAAAATTTGTGCTTGCAGAATATGCCCAAAACTCATTTGGGATTTATCAAGAAGAACCTTATAAAATCAAGCTCAAATTTGATAAAGAAATTGCTGATGACGTTTTAAATTATCACTTCCATCCCACTCAAAAAGTTAAACAAGATGATGATGGCTCAGTTATTGTTGACTTTACAGCCGGCGGTAGCCTTTCAATATGCTGGCATTTGTTCAGATGGGGCAAGCATGTTGAAATAATCAAACCCGACAACCTTAAAACGATATACCAAGAGCTACTTGATGAAGCTAAAAGCGCTTTAATCTAGTTGAAATGTTTTAAAAATATGTCATCATGTTGCAATGAAAGTTATAGCAACGGAATATCAAATAGAATGTCAAAATTGTCATAACATGGCAAATGCTTTTGTAGCAAAAAAACAAAAGTTAATTTGCCTTAATTGCTTAAATGAAAAAAAGTTATCAAAGATTCAAGAAAGAGAAATCTTGAAGGCTAAAAATAGAAAACTCTTCAAGTATGATAAATGGGATCTTGGGAAGTTGGGTTATGCAATTAATGGTGTAACTAGCATAGTTTATGGCGGATTTTTCAAATAAAATTCGCTATACCGATTCAAAAATTATTAACTCATCTTCTGCTTCAATACTAGAAATTAACGTATCTACTGAAGTTAATTCGGCACTAAGAGCTCCTATTGCGGCACCCCAAACTCCGGCGAGCAATCCCCCAAAGATTGCCCGCCCCCAAGTTGATTTTTTATCTTTTAATTCCTGGTCAACTGTCACTGTTTTGACATACTTAGTTTCAAGTTGCCAAAGTAAATCATTTCCTGAATAAATAGATACAAATTTCTTGTCGGCTATAATTTTACAAAACACGCTATCTAAAGGTTCAAGACCCTTCAGGTGATGTCCGTAAAATATTAAATTGTCTTCGTTTTGTTCATACATACTTGCATTATAAAGTGCTCAAAAAAATAATCAATGGATTTGCAGACCTTGCATGTCCGTTTTTGACATGGGTGTTGTGTATAATGATTTGGTTAGGGTAATTCCAGGAGTAAATATTATTAATAAAATAATTTTATTATTGTGTTCAATCATGAAATTTTGGTTAATTGCTTGTATAATTATCCTACCCGCTGCATTGAGCTTTTGCCGAGCCGCAAAGCGTGGAGATGACGGGAATGCATTTATTAATAATGGTAAGAGTGAGGAGTAATATTTATGGAAAAACTAAAAAGCGTTATTGAACTTATTTGTCAAATGGTTCAAGGTATAATTTATACAGAGGAGCTGGCATGTATTAGAGTCGAGCAAGACAATTCAGCAAAGGAGTAGGATTATGAAAAAGTTTCTTATATTATTTACGTTATTAACAATTATCGCCTCTCCTTGCTTTGCAAAGCAAAGCCAAAATAGTGCGTTCGGGCTTTCTGACGGCGAAAAAATGAAGAAATATGATAAAACTGGAAGCTATCAGGGTTATTATAGACAAAGCGGTAGCCAAGTCAAAGAGTATAGTAAAACCGGCAGTTACCAAGGTTCATACAGGCAAAGTGGCAACAAGGTAAAACATTACGATAAAACAGGTTCGTATCAAGGCTACTACAAAAAATAGCAATGCTTTTTAATATTAAGGTTTTGTTGGGTATGTTTAGAATATAATTAAGGAAATTGGGGTTTAGAAACTGGAATATATTTATAAAAAACTAAGACGAGTGTAGCGTAAAATATAAGACAAATTCGTTAAGATTTAATTTTCAATGCAATAGTAAAAAAGATTGATATCAGAAAGGAAGTGAAATGGCTAATTATGGTACATGTAAATATTGTGGAAAAGAAAAAGAACTCTGCAAAGCTCACATTGTACCGAAAAAATTTTATTTGGATTATACAACAGAACGATATAGGTCAATAGACCAAGATTTTAATAAAGAGTATGCTCAGAGTGGTATCTGGGATGATACAATTTTATGTGGTGATTGTGACAATAAATTAAATGAATATGATAAAGAAGGTTATAAAATATTATTAAACGCCCTTAAAACCAAAGAAAAAACAATTAATGATATACCTAAAGCATATCTCTTTAAAGAAGGTGAAGATTTTGACTATATAAATTTAAGATTTTTCTTTATATCTTTATTATGGAGAGCTTCTATTTCATCTAAAGCTATGTACAATAAAGTAAACTTGGGCAAATTCGAAGATATTGCTCTTTCTATTTTGAAAAACGAAAAGACAGATGATGAAAAATATTTCCAAACAATAGTTTTTAGAGAGCCTGAAGAAGCGCCCTATGGAAAAGTACACTATTGTATAAAGTCAAAATTTGATAATGTAATCTGCTATAAAATTTTCTTCACTAAATTTATTGTGTGTATAATTCCGAATACAAAACATTGTAGAGCCTCAAAGGGTTTAGAGTATTTAAAATTGGCATTTAACAAAAATGAATTTGTAATTATCGAAGATGGAAATTCATTCGAAGATAAAAGAAAATTTTTAAATAAAGTGAAAAAGAATTGGAAACAAAAGGACAAAATATGCAAACAGAGATAATCAAACCAATAATCACACCGAACGAAAAGCAAATGGAGTGTATAAAAACACTTGATGGGCCGGTTATGGTGCTTGCGGGTCCTGGGACAGGCAAAACATTTACCATAATTCAGCGTATCAAATATATGCTTGAACAAGGCATTCCGCCGGAAGTGATTCTTTGTTTGACTTTCTCTGAAGCTGCTGCAAACGAAATGAAAGCCCGCTTGGTAAAAGAAATTGGTACAATTGCTTCTGCTGTCGTAATCCACACTTACCACGCTTTTTGCAATGAAATTATCCGCCAATATCCGGCTCAATTTGAATTGCTCGACGGTGTTGGCTTGATTGACGACATCACGAAAAGAAATTTGATGAAACAATGTTTGGATGAATTTAACCCTGAATTTTACCGTACAAAATGGGGTGATGCTTATTATTACATCGGCGAACTGTTAGGTGCCGTTGATGAAATCAAGAAAAATCAGGTCACGAAAGATGAATATTTTAACACCCTAAATACGAGTATTTTCTGGCAAGGCAAACTTGATGAGTTGTATGCGGATAAAGAAGAGCAACAAATAAAGGAAAAACAGGGAGTTAGAAATCGTTTAAAAACAGTTTGTAATAATATTGAAACCCAAGAGCGTAAAATGGGCAAAGCTAAAGAGGCTTGGGCTATTTATGAGATTTACGATTTAAAATTAAAACAAAATAATTTTATCGACTTCAACGATATGATTAACCTTGTGCTTACAACTTTTGATAGCAATGAAGAC
>CAISJE010000044.1 GCA_903885635.1 uncultured bacterium | reverse complement strand
GAGACAAATGAATTTGGGGAATTGAAATCTATTTTAAACGAATTTGCTCCAAATATTGAATTTATTCCGACAACTTTAGCAAAAATCAATGAAACGAAAGAGGTTTTCTTTGAAACTCAAGCAGAATCAAAAGCAGAGATTATAAATAAGATAGCGAAAGCTCATGAAGAAACGGAAATGCTAATTTTAAATGAATTAGGTGAAAATATTAATCTGATAAAAGAAGTTTTAGTTTCTCTATCACCCGATAAAACAATCATTGAAGAAATTTCTCAAAAAACAGGAACATTGCAGGCTATTGTCCAGTCCGCCTCAAAGGGGATTGAGGGCAAAATTGCGACATTAGAAGAAAATTATCAATTATCAATTCAATCTTTATTGTCTGAGGCAAAAACAAGTTTTTATGAAAAAACAGAGGATAATATTGATGAATTAAAATCTTTTATAGAAATTATTGAGACTAAAAAGGATTTTTCAGCCGATTTAGACAAATTAAAATCAGATGTATTTGATAAATTTTCTGAGATGACTGATAGTTTTGAGCTTTCTATTTCCTCAATCAGCGTTAAGGATGAATTGCATGGCTTGCACGACGACATCAAGGTGTCTTTGGATAATTTGTTTGACAATATAGAAGAAAAATTTGTTTCTTCTATCGAAAATAATCCGTCGATAAGCAATATTTTCGAAAAATCAGAAGAAATTGTCCGCCGTATTGAAAATCTAAAAACAGCTGTAACTGATGATATTACAGAAAAATTGGATGTTATTGAGCTCAATATGGACAACCAGAAAAAAGACTTTTTTACGTTGCTGGACGAAATAAAAACATCTTTGGCAGAATTACAAGAAAGTTACGTGGATTTAAGCTTAAATTCAACAATGGAAATCTCATCGAATTTAGTTACTATTCAAGAAAAGATTAATAATCTCCAAAATAAAATTAATGAGTCTGATTTAGATGAAAAAATCGAAAATATTGGAAATAAGCTTGAAAATATTGATTTTGGGCAGGTTATTACAAGTATTGAAAATAAGTTTAACGAATTGGATTTTGATAAATCCAAAGAAGAAATAATAAAAGAATTTGAATTAATAAACGAAAAATTTGATTTATTGGCGGTTAATTCAGATTCCGACGTTGAAGAAAATATAAACGAAATTAAACAAATTCTTAAATTACAGATGACTTTTCTTACGAAATTAAATAAACTTGAAAAAATAGACAGCTTACCTGTGTTGAGTGATTTAGAAAGTATTAAAACAGAGATAAAGAATTTTGAAGAAAAACTAGATGCTTCAATAAAAAGTGCCGAAAATGGTGATAAGCAGGGAAGTATTAAGGGGGAACTTGATGTATTCAAGGAAGATGTTTTGGGAAACCTTATCGATATTTTTAGTCAAATTTCTTTCGTTGCCGAAACCGAGGAGATAAAGGACTTTATCGAAGAAAAATTTGACGATATCAAATCCGAAATCAAAAATCTTCCCGCCGCAAAGGAAGTTTCTAATATTGATACTGATGAAATTAAAGATTTCATTGAAGAAACAGGCGAAAACGTTAAATCTTCACTCGAAAGTAATTTTAATAATATTTTGTCAAGCCTTGATATATTACAAGAAACCACAAACAGCGTTAAAAATAATCTTGAAATTGTAAGAACTGAGGAGGTAAACGAGCCTGAATATTCATACACACTTCAAGATATCGAATCTGATATTGCAAAGGTCAGACTTATTTTAAAAGATATTTCTCAAGCCAAAAGTGATGATAATCTGGATAAATTAAGCTATTTAACCAGATTGGATGATTTGGATAAATTGAGCGAATTGGACAAACTCAACGAAGATATAACGAGTTTGAGTTCAAGAACAAATAAAATCTTGTTGAATTCTGATGAGTCCAACACGGTTTTAAAATCTAATTTAGATAAGTTAAGAAATGTTGTTCATCAATTTGAAGATAGAGTAAAACATTTAGACAACAGAGATTCCATTAACAGAGTTGAACATAAACTCGAAAATATTAACAATCTTATGTTGTCAAGCGTAAAATCTGACAAAATATTTAATCAGACATTTACGTACTTGGCGGAATGGATTGATAGTACGAGCGAAAACCTTGGGAATATTGCAGAACAGGTTTCTGAAGTCGGGGGGATAAAACAATCAATTATCGAATTAAAAAAAGTTATACCAAAGGCGATTAATATTGAGAATGTTTTGGATGAAATTTCTAAAAAGTTCAATGAGCAGCAAGAAAAGATTAATTCTTTGGAAGATAAAATAGAAAAATTAATCAAAGAAAACAGAACTAAGAATGTTGATATCAAATCCGTAATAAAAGAAATTTTAGCGCAGGTACAAATACCTGAAGTTATAACGGATGCTAAATTAACAAAAAAAGTTGATAATATTGATAAGCAGTTGGCTAAGTTAAGTAAGGGTATAGAAAAAATAACTTCGTATGTTGACTAAAATGAATAAACTATGAGAAGTGAGTGGATGGGTAAACGGTAAACGGTAAACCGCGGCAACAAGCCCGAGGTCGTCAAAGTAGGGTGGGTTCCCTAACCCACCGAAAACAAGCCCGAAGAAGTAAAAAATGTCAATAAACAACAAATTAATTGAACAACTTAAACAGATTGTTTCTGCTAAAAACGTTTTAAGCGAATTAGAAGAACGTTATGTTTATGCGCTTGACGCTACGAATAAACAAAATATAGAAAATCTGCCCGATGCTGTTGTTTTTGTTGAAACGGTTGAACACGTTCAACAAATTATGCGGCTTGCTTATGCGAATAATATTCCTGTAATTGCCCGCGGTGCGGGCACAAATTTAGTCGGGGCATGCATTGTAAAAGCGGGGGGAATTGTTTTGAATTTTTCTAAAATGAACAAGATTTTGGAAATTAATCAGGAGAATTTAACCGCAAGAGTCCAAAGTGGGGTTATTGTAGGGGATTTACAGTCAGAAGTCGAAAAATCAGGTCTTTTTTATCCGCCTGACCCATCTAATTTGAAAGTTTCAACCATGGGCGGAAGCATAGCACTTTCATCCGGTGGGCCCCGAACGTTTAAGTACGGTTCTACAAAAGACTACATAATCGATTTGAAAGTTGTGTTGGCGGACGGCAGGATTATTAATACAGGCTCTAATACAGCCAAAAATTCCACAGGATACCACTTGAGCCAGCTTTTTATAGGTTCTGAGGGGACATTGGGAATAGTGGTTGAAGCTTTGGTTAAACTAATCCCCAAACCTGAGGGTTCAAAGGTGATTTTAGCATATTTCGATAAAATTTCAGATGCTACGCATGCTGTTAATATTATTCTTGAAAACAAGCTCATGCCTGCGACTTTGGACATTATGGACAGAAAAACATTACAAACGGTTGAAAAATTTTCTCCGGCGGGGCTTTTAACAGATAAGGATGCGGCGTTATTTTTGGAGGTTGACGGGTATTTGACTTCACTGGATTATCAGCAGGAGAAAGTTGTTGAACTTTGTCAAAAATGCGGTGCCGTGGAGGTTAAATTTTCAAAAAATGAGGAAGATGCTCAAAAAATTTGGACGGCAAGACGTTCTGCGTTTGGGGCATGCGCAAAACTTAAGCCGAATGTTGTTGCAGAAGACATTGTTGTTCCTCGTGAAAAAATCGCCGAACTTGTTGAGGGGGTGAGAAAAATTTGTGAGAAAAATCACTTACTCGTTTGTATTATGGGGCACATTGGCGATGGGAATATTCATCCGAACATTCCGCTTGACTTGAATGATGAAAATGATGTTAAAAATTACGGACAGGCAAAAGATGAAATTCATCAATTGGCGATAGATTTAGGCGGGACTCTTTCCGGAGAACATGGGATCGGCTGTGAAAAATCGAAATACATGACAAATGCAATTGATGATGTAACGTTAGAATATATGAAAAAAATAAAAAAGGTTTTTGATGAGAAAAACATCTTAAATCCGCAAAAAATATTTTTTAGTGAGAGATGAGAAGTGAGACGGGGGCGAGTAAACGGTAGGGTGCGGATTTAACCGCACCGACAAAAAGTAAGCAAGTGCCATAAAACCTCTCACTTCTCACCACTCACCTCTCACTACTCACTCAAAAAAAAGGAGGCAACAAACATGGAATTCATAGTAATATACTGCAGTGTTCCTAATAAAAAGGAAGGCAAAGAAATAGCAAAAATTCTTGTAGAAAGTCAGTTGGCGGCATGTGTCAATATAATTGACAAAATGGAATCAATTTTTTCTTGGGACGGTGAGTTTTGCGAAGAAAAAGAAGCTCTTTTGATTATTAAAACGAAAAAAGAACTGTTTGAGAACGTTAAACTTATGATACAAAAATTACATTCCTATACTGTTCCAGAGGTTATTGCTTTGCCGATAATAGAAGCTGACGATACTTATTTAAAATGGATAGCCCACGAAACAAAGTAACGAGTAATCGATGAACAGTAAATAGAAATATGCCTTTTGCTTATCAAATTTATGACGGCGGGGGTGGCAATCCCGCCGTCAGCAAACCCTCTTGCCGTCTTTGCGAGGCGAGTGGTTCTTAGGTATAAAATTCTTGAGGGAACGAAGCAATCTTGCTTAAACAAGTTTCTCATGCGGGGGGATTGCTTCGGTGTACATTCTTGGTCACATCCGAGACTTAATGTCTCGCAAAGACGACCATTTGTTCATCTTTTTTATCTGAATTGTTACGCTGCTGGAAATTTGTGAAATTTATATGAAGTATTGTAAATATTTTGGATTTACTAACAAAAAAAAATATTTACGAGTTTTCAGGCATGTGTATTAAGATTATAGGAGAAATTAAAATGTTATCAATACAACCGAATTTTGCAACTATGGCTCTTCGTAAAAGAAATTTAGAACCCAATTATGCACCCAAGGTTAAGTCTACAAACATGACTGATTCAGTCTCTTTTGCAGGGGGGGCTTCAAAAAAATTGACAAAAGAACAAGCAGAAATAATTAAAAAATTACAATCAACCATTTTAAACGCATTTCCTCAAACAGAAACAATTAGTAAAAATAATTTAAAAATAAGCAGAAACAATCCCCCCCCTGGACTTTTTAGTGTTAAAGCCTTAAAGGGCATAAGCCATAATGGAGTAAAATATACCGTAAGATTTAACAATCCAACTTTCAATCCTTTGTACTACGTAAGCTTTATTAATATAAGAAGCAGAAGCAATAAAATAGCGCAAGGGTTTGAATTTAATTTATACAAGGATAGACCAGGAACAATGCATATAGGAAGGGTGTATGACACTAAGAATGATGGATTGTCTCCACTTTCAAGCTTTACTAATGAATTAAGAATGCTTTTTAATAAAGCCCTAGAAGCTTTTAAAATAGCGGATTAATCACCTGAAATCGATAAAAAAATATTAATGTTATCAAAGTAGGGCGGGATGGTAATCCCGCCCTACTTTAACGCCCTCGGGCTTGTTGCCACCGTTTACCGTTTACCGTTTACCGTTTACTTTTTACTTTTTACTTTTTAAACCCATTAATGATATAATCTAATCAATGGAAGATTTGACAAAAAAATTAATAAAATATTTTAAATCACTCGGGATTGAGGTTTATACAAACACCAAGGCTCGAGGTCATCAGGGGTTTTTCTTAAAAAATCGCATTGATATTTCCACAAATACTCGAAAAGAAAGGGTTATTCCAACGCTTTTGCATGAGTTTGCGCATTTTATTCATAATAAATTGGAACCTGATATGATAAAAACAGGCGGTTTGATTGAAATATTGTTTGATTTACCGACCTCGGATGTTCGTCAATTTGAACAAGAACTTTTGCTTGTTACAAATTTTGTTGACGAAAATTCTCTATGTCATAGGCTAAAAACCCATAAAGAGCAAATCAAAAGAAGAATTAAAACTTTTGAAGCTCAAATCAGAGAAGATTATCCGATTTTTATGCGTTCGAAAAAATTCAAGGAGTTCGACAAATACATAAAAAAATCCAAAGCAAAATATTTATTAAAATACGATAGGGTTAAATTTATTTCGCCGTTTTTGAGGCGTGAGGAGATTTTTTCTATCGACAGTCTTGAAAAAGATTTCCCCGAGATGCCAAGAGCTTTTTGTGCTTATATCAGATTAAAATCCGCACAAAAAAAACAGGCACGAATTTCCAAGAGAATAAACCATCTGAATAAATATTACCTAAAACCGACAGAATTATTTGCAAGATTTGTCGAGGGGGTTTATCTGGATGAGGAAAAAATTAACCTGATTGCACCATATTTTTATAATCGTTTTTTTGAACTGCTTGAAAAAGATTATTATTTTGAACTAAAAAGCGTTTTTGAAATTCTGGAAACAGACCGTCTTGCATCAGTCTCATAATGTCTCAAGATATTCAATGATGTCGTCAGATTCATACATTTTTGCATTGTGTTCCGTATCAACCAGAAAAGGAACTTGATCCTCTCCGCCCAAGTGCAATAATTCATCCATATTTACAGAGTCTGAAATATCTAAAGAGCGAAATTGAATGTTTTTTGTCTCCAAGTGGTCCAAAACTTTTTGGCAATAAGGACAACCTTCCATTTTATATAATAAAAGCATGTTTACCTCCCTTTTCTAATAATACTGAGTTGTAACTTAGTATTATTATATCCGAAAAATTTTCTTTTCCATTAGACATCAGGGGAAGATAATGTTACAATAAATGGGGGGAGATATGTTATGCAAGAAAAATTTGAAATAGGATTATCAGAAGAAGAATTAAAAAAAAGAACTCACAAAGATTATTTAGTGACAAAAAAGATGCTGGAGATTGGCTGTCTTGAGTTTGAAACTCTTAATCAATCTGACAAAAAGGCTTTGAAGCACCTTGTCAAAGCGGCTTATATTTTGGATGAAATTTATCTGAAGCAAGATAATAATAAAAATATTGAGTTTAGAAAATTCTTGAAAGAAGAAGCGTCAAAAAATAATGAAAATGCCAAGATGGCTCTGACACTTTTTAACGCTCAAAAGGGAATTCATGCCATTGATACAGAGTCAAACAAAATTTCCTTGCTGAAATATGACGAAGAACTTTTGGGGAAAGCGATTTATCCTAACGATTTGGGGGTGGAAGAATTCCATAAAATTCTTATAAAAATGATTAATGACGCTAAAATTAAAGAAGTTAAAACAATTTTAAACCAACGTTCTGTGGTGAAACGAAATGGCGAAGAACTTGAGGCGATTGATTATACGGAAATTTTTAAATCAGAGTTTCAATTGGCGGCAGAAGAGCTTGAAAAAGCGGCAGAGGTTTCAACAAACGAGGATTTTAATGAGTTTTTAAGATTGCAAGCACACGCTTTGAGAGTAAATGACCCGATGGCGGATGCTTATGCCGATAAGAAATGGGCAGAGTTACAAGCGACACCGCTTGAATTTACAATCACAAGGGAAAATTATGAAGATGAAATGACAGGCACTGTAGTTGAAAACGAAGAATTGAAAAGGCTTTTGCAACAAAATAATATTACGCCGATAGCGAAAGATTTTCTAGGGTTTAGGGTGGGGATTGTAAATCAAGAGGGAACCCAAAAACTTTTGGGAATAAAAAAACATTTACCGATTTTGGCTGAAAATATGCCTTTTAAGGAGGAATACGAGCAAAATATTTCTGCAAATTCCGATGAAGAAGCAAAGCAAACGATGGTTGATGTTGATTTGGTCGCGGTTACCGGAGATGTCGGTGCTTGGCGTGGCGGGATAACTTTGGCGGAAAATCTTCCAAACGATGATAAATTATCGCTGACGATAGGCGGCGGCAGAAGAAATGTTTATCACAGGCAAATTCGTGCGGTGGCGGATTGGGAAAAGCTTCAAAAAAGACTGGATGCTACTTTGGACAAGGAATTGCATCAATTTTATGAAAACGAAGCTGACCATTGGTTTACAATCGGGCATGAAAACGCTCATTCTCTTGGCCCAAAAGAGGGTACTGAAGCACTCGGGAAATACAAAAGCATTGTTGAAGAAAACAAAGCAGACATGGCTTCATTGGCAATGTTAGATGTGTTGACAGAATTGGGCATGTATAGCGAGCTTCAGAAAAAGCAGATTATTACGACTTTTGTTGCCGATAATTTCTTAAAAGCAAAACCTAATCTAAGTCAAGCACACAGAGTCCGTTCTGTTATGCAAACAAAATATTTCTTGGACAATGAGACTATAAGTATTGACGATAAAGGATTTATTCATATTAGTTATGAAAAAGTTATTCCGACTGCAAGAAAAATGCTTGAAGAAATAATCAGGGTACAACTTTCAAAAGATTTTTCTTCGGGTGAAAAATTTGTTTTGAAGAATTTTGTCTGGACTGATGGCATGGAAAAAATTGCCCAAAAGATAAAAGAAATAAGCAAAACTCTTAACGGACAAGTCGAAGCAAAATTGGCGGAAAAACTTTTGGCTGAATAGTTAAAAAAGCAGTTTATAAAAACAAGGATTTCTCAAATCCAACCTGATGTCGTTTTTATTTTAAAACTTCCAAAACAGACTTAACCCCTGCTCCAACATCAAATTTATGTCCGAGCTTTAGTAAGACGGCTTCGAGTGAACCGACAGCAGTAATTAAATCACGCTCAGAGACAAAACCGAGAGTTCCCATCCTAAAAATCTTGTCTTTAAGAGTGTTTTGACCGTTTGCGACCACAATATCGAAATCGTTTTTAAAATGTTTTCTTATATCAGGCACAGAAACACCCCTTGGCGGGAGAATAGAAGTTATCGCATAACTGGCATTTTTGTCATCTTTCACGAATAATTCCAGTCCCAAAGCTCTTGCAGCGCTTCGTAATCCAAGTGCAAGTTTTTCGTGACGTGCAAAAATATTTTGTAACCCTTCTTTTTTCATTATTTTTAATGCTTCATGAAGCGCAAATATTAAATTTACAGCAGGCGTATAAGGCGTCGTATTTTCTAAAACGGCGTTTTTATGTGCTGTCCAATCAAAATAGAAACTTGGATACATACACTGTCCATGCATTTTCCAAGCTCTTTCGCTCGCCGCCAAAAAGGCAAGCCCCGGAGGAATCATAAATCCTTTTTGAGAACCGGAAACCAAAACATCGATGCCCCATTCATCCATGCGCACATCCATGGCTCCGACACTTGTAACCCCATCAACAACAGAGATTGCGCCATGGTCTTTTATTATTTTACAGAGAGTTTTTATATCATTTTTAGCCCCTGTTGAGGTTTCGCTATGAGTTAAGGTAACAAGCTTTATTTCTTTTTTTGTATCCTTGTTCAGTTTTGCCTTTAAATCTTCCGGTTTTATAATATCACCGAGTTCAACTTCGATTTTTTCAACCACGGCACCTCTTGATTGGGCAATTTTTGCCCATCTTGCCCCAAAATTACCGATGACAAGAGATAAAACTTTGTCGCCCTGATTAACAAGATTTGATAAAGCGGCTTCCATTGCGCCTGTGCCGCTTGCGGCATAGATAAAA
The DNA here is from genome assembly GCA_903885635.1 of uncultured bacterium. Lineage (GTDB taxonomy): Bacteria > Cyanobacteriota > Vampirovibrionia > Gastranaerophilales > Gastranaerophilaceae > CAIPUE01. The sequence goes on along the minus strand of CAISJE010000044.1, from coordinate 19,477 downwards.
ACTTCGTTTTTAGTCTGGAATAACCATCTCAGACCGGAATATACTTCTTTCAAAATATCGGAGAATTCCGAGCTTCTGTGTCCTATCGGATGTTTAGCCATTGCTAAAAGTACACTTTCAGGAACCGGCGTCGGTCCCGGAATCATTAAAAAAGTTTTATCTTGCATCATTATTCTCCTATTTGCTTTCTCATTTTCTCACAAAAATATCTATTTAGTTACGTAAGGCACAATTTAATAGCATTTATCATGCTGTTTTCTGAGGCTCGGTTTTTCCCCGCGATATCAAACGCCGTTCCATGACTTGGCGAGGTTCTTATTACATCAAGTCCGATTGTCATGTTAATCGTTTTTTCAGAAGCGATTGTTTTAATAGGGATTAAACCTTGGTCATGGTAAGCCGCTATGTAACAATCGTAAGGCATTGGCGTATTGTTTAAATAAGATTTTGCAGCGTTGATAAAAAGGGTGTCAGCAGGTAAAGGCTCAGTAATATTAATCCCTTTTTCCTTTAATATTGCAACCGCAGGTTTCATAATCTCGATTTCTTCCTGTCCCAAAATCCCGTCTTCGCCGGCATGCGGATTTAACGCACATAATGCTAGCTTGGGGTAACTAATATTTAATTTTTCTTTAAAAAATCTGTTTAAATTTAATATTTTATCAACAATTTCATCTTTATTTAAACAAATTTTTTTCAATGCTAAATGTCGAGTTAACAGTAAAACCCTGAAATCATCCGCGACAAAAAGCATCTCGGCATGCTGATTATCTTTTGCCAAATATTTTTGTAAAATCTCCGTTTGACCATTGAATTTGTGTCCTGCCATATGCAACGCCTTTTTTGCCACAGGTGCTGTAACAATTGCATCAATTTCGCCTTTTTTAGCCATCTCACAGACCTTTTTTAAGCTTTGAAAACTAAATTCTCCGCTTTGGGGAGTAATTTGCCCCGTCAAAATATTTTTTTTATCAAAATCAATCTCAATAATTTCGTAATCCGTTTTTAATTCACCATAAAAATTCAGCACGTCCCTATTCGAAATCAAAACGACATTTTCTTTAGGCAGGTTAAGTCGATTAAGAGCTTTGATAGTTATTTCGGCTCCAATTCCGTTAACATCCCCTGTCGTAATCGCAATTTTTGTATTAATTTTGTTCATGCTTTTCAAAGTAGTTTAAAATGTCAATCAAAGTATTAGAAGTCCCTAAATTCCCCGACTTAGAAACAATCCATTGCGCTTTATGGTCGATGCTTAAAGCTATTGAAGGCGCTACTTCGTCAACGAGTTGGAGTTGTAATGAATCTATCGCACTGCAACACTTGTAAGAAGTCTCACCGCCTAAAGTTATTAAGATTACATCCCTTTTATTCACAACCGTTTTTGTAAGTTCGGCTAAAAAGTCCGTAATCATTGATGCAAGTTTTGTTTTTGTTAATCCTGCGTTTAGGCAATCATCCGAAAAACCGTCAAAATCTTTTATTAAGTAAGAAGTGTGAACGACAACAACATTATTTTGCCCCAGATTATGAACAACTCTGTTTATTAGTTCTTCGCTTACACCATTGAGAATGGTTTTTAAGTCCAAATTTATAAAATAAGTATTATCAAATTCATCACTATTGGATAATTTTTTGATTTGAAGTTCCGTTGTTTGTGTCGAACTGCCCGATATGATAAGTTTTGGCAGTTCAGGAATTGTTTTTTGGATATGTTGGTTTTTCATTTCGGGTAACCAAATATTTCCCAATACCTGCGCGCAAGCAGAAGAACCTGTAGGCAGAATATTATAATCCGATTTGTTAATAGCCAAAACAACCTGCTCAATATCTGTTATAGAAACGGAATCTGCAACGATTAATTTTTTCCCTTTAGAAATAAGTTCGTTTATTTTAAATAAAATCGGGCCTGCGCCTTTCATAATCGTTGAAAGTTCAATTAATCCAACCAAATCTTTTTTACCTTCATCTAACTGGCTTCTCAATAAAGTCGGGATATTTGACTCAAAGATTGGGGAATGGACATCTCTTGCAAGTTCCGTTCTTTCTATCGGCGTTCCTTTTAAAAGGTGATAACCTCCGACAGTAATTCGACCCTCGGATGGAAATGCCGGAATAATAACGGCAGCGTCCCATTTTAAAACCTCCAGCATTGCAAGAGTTTCTACCGCGATATTACCCCTTAGAGTAGAATCTATTTTTTTATAGAAAAATTCTAAATTCAGCTTATCTATAAAAAATTTTGTCGCCGATTTAACTTTGCTATAAGCAATATTCGGTTCTACATTTCTTGTTTCGGTTGAGATTGCCCAAGTTTGCGCATTTTTAATATTTTGCAAATATGCCTCATAATCTAATAAAATCTGGGTGTTAGAGCCTCTCAAATGGAATTGCAAAGCAGTATCATTTGCTCCTGTTAAGTCATCTGCAATAATACCAATTAAATTAGAAATAATCATAATTTAGACTTCATCCTTTTTAGAGCCTAATAATTTTACGTTATTTGCGATAATATTAAATCTTTGTTTTTCAGCACCTGAAGCGTCATTCCATTTGCTTACGGCAATTCTTCCGTCAACGGCCACTAATCTGCCTTTTTTAACATATTCGCCTGCAAATTCAGCCTGCTTATCCCAAACATCTACGCTGAACCAGTCAGCTAGTTCTGATTTTGTTTTCGGATCCCAACGATTAACCGCCAAAGAAAAATTCGTTTTAACTTTTCCAGATTCAAAATATTTAACCTCAGGATCTTGTCCTACCCTACCCACAATAACAGCTGAATTCATAATATACCCCTTTTTATAACAATTTGTTTAGTACACATCAAATATTACAATAAAATCGTTTATTTTTCCAGCGGATTTAAAGATTTTTGTATATAAATGTAAATTTTCTTTTAATTTTGGCATTTTTTTGGTAAAAATAACATTCAGGCGTTTTTAAATTAGGGAATAGTATCTTGTAGGAGGATTTATAGATTATGCCACTGCCAAAAGCAATATTAGCTGAATTAAAAAATATGATAGAAAAAGTTTCGCTTACTCCCGATGCAATGAAGATACTTCTTTCTGATGATGCTTATCACACGGTTGCACATCATAAGTTGGCGGATATTCAGCCGACGAAAGGGCCAAAGGAAATTATTTATAACTTTTTTGGGATGAAAGATTATTGGAAAACGGGTAGGAATATTGCCGGCATGTTAATGGTTCATTCTCCGGAGTATCCGACTTATTTTATCCCTGCGTTTACACAAACGAAGGAAACGGGAAATTCAGGGCATATTAAAGAAGGCGAAGGCATCAGAGGTCTAATCACCGGTGGTTTAGAAGGTATCGCCGTGGGGGCGTTGGTTTCAGGGGCAAAGTTGAAGCCGAAAGAAATGATTCCTTATGTTATTTTGGGTGCAGGTCTTCAATATCTTTCAAGTAAACTTTTTCCATGGTTGGGTGAAAAAGCGGGACTGTATTTGTACAATAAAAAAATAAAGCAAAATACTGACTTAGCTCAGGGCGTTAAACCTATTGCTACCGAAAAATCAAACGAACAGCCGCTAAGTAAAACTTCAACCATAAAAACCCCAAATCCTCAGTTCAAGGGACGAAGCTTGTACGGCAATTTTAATTCAGGAAGCTTAAAAATATAGAAGTTCCTCCCTTTTTTGCTTAACTAAGCGCAGGTCTGTATAACTTCCGTCTGCTTATATTGCATACAGTTTTCAAATCCTGTATTATTACAAATTTGTTTTGACCATTCTTGAATTATTTCTTCAACCGAAAGCTTGTAAGAAATAGGCGTTCCGATTACTATTCTAATATTCTGTGAAAACGGTTTTTTGCTATATCCCTCAAATCCGACTATGGAAACGGGAATAATATCCGCTTTTGCGTTTTTAGCGATAACCACGAAACCTCGTTCAATATTTTCTATTTTACGGTTTTCTTTTATCCCGCCTTGAGGGAAAATACCCATAGACCATGTGGTTTTAAAAACCTCCCTGACTGTCTTAAAAGTAGCAATTTCAGGCTTATCACGATTAACAGAAAAAGCTCCAAGTCGTTTTATCCACCAACCAAGCTTTTTCATCCCAAAAAGCTCCTTTTTTGCCATATAAACAATCGGTTTTCCAATCGCATAAGAGACAAACAAAGGATCGAACATAGAAACATGATTCCCTGCATAAATATAACTTCCTGATTTTGGAATGTTCTCAACGCCTTCTTTTTTAAGATTATACACTATTTTGAAAAAAGGATAAAACATAATATATACCGCAAATCCTTGAAATAACGCCCTCAAAAGATGATATTCATTTGCATACCGTCTGGCATAATTTTTTTCTTCTTTCCTTGCCCAACGCATTTTTACCCCCTGCTATTCCTAATACTTAACACTTCATGCTTCATTCTTCATCCGGAACGTATTTAAATCCGGTCAGTTCCTGAACAGCCTCTATCCATTTATCAAACATTTCCTCAGAATTGTCTGAAAGTGGAATAATTGGTCCTATTCTTACAATAATTTTGCCCGTAAAAGGTATTTTTTTAGGCTTATCCGTCCCTGTAATACCTATCGGTAAAATATTGCATTTTGTAGCTTGAGCCAGTCCTACAAAACCTTTTGTTACTTTGTGAATTTCATTGCCTTTTTCTCTTGTTCCTTGAGGGAAAAGCCCTAATACCCACCTTTTTGTATTTCTTATTGATTTGGCTGTTTTGATTGTTGAAAGCCCGACTTTTTCCCTATCCACAGCAAATGAACCTAGCCAATCAAGCATAACCTTGATAAAAGGATGATAAAATAATTCCTTTTTTGCCATATAAGCGACAGGATGCTTCATAACATTACAAACTAACGGCGGGTCAAGTGTTGAAAGATGGTTTCCGACTACAACATAATCATTCGTGTCTGGAATGTTCTCTCTGCCATACACTTCCAGACGATAAATAAAGTGATAACTTAATCCATACCACATTTTAGTAACCAAAAATTGCCACAATACTCTGAACCAATTAAAATCCTCGACTGTTCTTGTCATATATTTTTTAATTTTTTCCGTTTTTTCTTTGTCAGTAAGTTCTACTTTAGTAGCCATCTATACCCAACTTTCTTTGGTAAAATTATATAATAAAAAAAAAATTTGTGCTATATTTATAATATTGAAAGGGGTAAATAATGGTAAAAGACTTCATTAATATGGCTTCTTGTGAGTTAGAGAAAGAATTATTCCAAAATGTTCTGGATAAAACGCCGGAATATATAAAAAAGTTGAATTTAATTGATTTGACCAACAAGGAGGCATTCACATTTATATTGAAGCGGGAACATTTTTATAAATATGATAAAGAAAAAAATCCCGAAGGGCTTAATCTTTTAGAGTGGTTTGAGAATTATGAGAAAGAGGCAAAAATTTCAACCGCAGGTATTAGAGGCCCTCAAAATATTTTATTCCCTCAAGATACAAGATTTCCTATAAACTTAATAGGTATTACGCTTGCAACGGTTGCTAAAGCCCTTGTTATAAAAGAAAAAAAATATAAAAACCCCACAAAATTAGCCGCAAGAGAAGTTCGATATAATTCGGAGTTGTATTTGGATGCAATCGTAAGAATTCAGGCAGCGTATGGCATAAAAACCCTTGTTCCGGTTGGGAAACAAACTATTCCTATCTGGCTTGCTTCATTTTTGGTTTTCAAGTTAGGACTTTTGGGAGGTGAATATATAACTTCAAGCCATGGCATCTCTGTTAAAAATGCGACAAAAGATTTAAATTCTCAAGGTGGGCAATATTTACCTGAAGAATCAATGGAGTTCGTAAATAAAATAAGAGAAATATTTGAGGAAACAGAAAAAAACGGTACTTATAAAATCAAGTTTGCCGCCGCTAATAATCCGCTTATTGATGAAAATTCCATGGAGCTTTTAGATGACGGTATTGACTTATATCTTGATTATTTAAAAACAGGTATTGCAAGAGGCGTAAGTATGGATTTAATAGAAAAATTACGCAATAAGGTGGTTATCGAAAATGTCGGCGGGAGCGCTTATAGAAATCTTAGCCGAGTTTTGCAAAAATTGGGTGTGAGCGAAAAATTTGATTGGTTAAATATTGAAGAAGACCCGTTTTTTCACTCAATAGGTAAATATGATGTCGATTATAAGGGGCATAAAGGTTTTTATGATTATTCAGTTGATGCTACTGTTATTTGTACAAAAGCAAATGGCGAAAAGTGTTTCCCTGTCATAAATTCACTGCATTATGATAAAAAATTGGCAGACTATCCTATTAATACTGTTGTTTTGATAACTGATCCCGATCATGACCGACTTACGGTGACCCAAATTGAAAGCGCTAAAAATATTGACAAACTTAAAGAAGCCGGTATTGAGTATATTAAATTGTTTGAAGATAGAGTTTTAACAGTTTACAGCGCAAATCAGGCATTCTTAATGCTTATTGATTTTCGTGCAAAACAGCTTAAAAAAATGTGTATGTGGGACGAATATCCACAATTTATGATTAAAACCACGGCTTCATCACTTTCTTGGGATGAATGGGCGAGAAACAACGGCGTTAGCGTTATTAATGTTCCTGTTGGGTTTAAGGAAATTGCCAATATTATGAAAAAAGTCGAAGCGAAAATAAAAAATAATCCATTTGAAGAAATAATTTTAAGTGACATTTTTGCAAATCTTATAAACTTGGGTGTCAATCCCAGATTATTGTTTGCAGGGGAAGAATCCGGCGGAATGATTATGGGGCCTGAAGAATTAATATGTTCCAAATCCGGTTGTGAAGCTGTTGCGATGAGAGAGAAAAGTGCGACTGAGGCTATAATAGTTTCCTCCGCTCTTGTTGCGCAACTTGAACAAGAAGAAAAAACATTGTCGCAGTATTTTGTTGAGGTGCTCGAAAGTAATGATATTAAAGCTAAATTTGATACAAGAGTAGATATTTCCTATTATAACGAATCTGAGCCGGATATTGAAAAATTAAATGAGGCAAGAAAAGAAGGTGAAAAAAAACGGACTAAGAATGATTTATTCTACCTCACGCTTGCGCTTGCTTTAAAATGTAAAATAATAAATTTAGAACAAGTCAAAAAAATTCTAAATGATACTTTTGAAGAATTAAATTTTTCAAATTTAAAATCAATAAAATTTGTCGGAGACGGCACTTATTTACTATTTGACAATAAATTTATTGAAATAAGACCATCAGGCACAGATGCTAAAACAAAGGCTTATGCCGCTGGTTTAAATAAAAAAGAATTAGAAAAATACACTAAAATTATTGGAGAATACTCAGGTAAAAGAAGAGATTTGTACAAGGAATTAATCCCGAAAGATTTTTATAAATCAGCTAAAGATAGTGCGATGGAGACCTATTACAAATTTGTAAACAAAGATATGGAATAATTAATTGGGATTAAACTCTTAACTTTCCAACTTTTCAAGCCTCGTTTTTTCACCATAATCCGAAATTTGTTTAAACGCTGTTTTTAGTGAGTTCATTGTTGAATTCCCTGCGATACAGCCACCTTCGCATGCCATAACTTCGATTAAATTTCCCAAAGAACATTCGCCCTTTTTGGCATATTTTTTCAGCTCACGGATTGATTCTTTCGTTAATCCGTTTATGTGATGAGTTTTAAATATCATATCCTCTTCGATAAGCGACTCAACTGCTCTTGCCACTCCTCCTGAAAGTGCGAATTCTCGACCTTCTTTTGAAGCTTGATTCTTAAACACTAACTCTTTACAGGTTGAAACCTCTATTTCCATCGCAATTAGCAAGGCTCCCAGCTCCTCAAAACTGATTACATAATCAATGCTCGGGTTTAATTGTGCCTCTTTTCTTTTTGCAACGCAAGGGCTGAAAAATACCTTAATCGCTTTGGGATGTTCTTTTTCAACTATTTCTGCCGTGTAATAAAGCGGGGTTTTTGTGTGGGATACAAATGGTTTCATTTCTTTCAAATGTTTGGTAACAAGTTCGTTATATCCTGCGCAACAGGAGGTTGTCATAAATTCATCACCGCGTTCCATCCGCTCTACAAAATCTTCAGCCTCATGTTTTATCGTAATATCGGCACCTTGAGCGACTTCGTAAACTTCATCAAACCCCGTTTGCTTAATCGCATAATGAAGCTGTTGGGGTGTGCAGGGCAATTGTCCCATAATTGCAGGTGCAATCATTGCGATTACTTTTTTGTCTGATTTAATATATTGTAAGACATCAATAATTTGGCTTTTTTCATGAACTGCTCCGAATGGGCAAGCCTTAACGCATTTTCCGCAACTAATGCATTTTACAAAATCTATTTTTGCGTTCCCGTTTTTATCTTTTGCGATTGCAGATACGGGACAAGAATCCTCACACGGTACTTTTATTTTAACAATTGCGCTATAAGGACAAACTTTAACGCATTTCATGCACCCTACACATTTTTTACCGTCAATGACTGATTTGCCTTTGATAATGCTTATTGCGCCGAAGGCGCAAGCACCGACACAAGGTCTTGCGACACAACCCTGACAAAGGTTTGTTACAAAAACTCTGCTTGGAACGCAGCCCTTGCAAGCGGCTTCAAGCACAGTAAGAGTGTTTTCGTCTGGCTTTTCTCTTTCCAAAGCTTGTTTTGCGTAAGTTGATAAAAGAGTTTGTTCGTCATCATTTTCGATTGAAATCCCTAATCCTGCTATTGTTCGGTCTTTTATAATTGCTCTTTCCTTGTAAACACAACATCTGAAAGGTACTTCACAACCTTTTGGTCGCATTTCGTAAGGGATTAGCCGAACGTTTTCTTCAAAATCCTCTTTCAAAAATGCTTTTATAATTCTGACTAATATTTCTCTTTTTAGTGGCGTTGTTTGGTTATTTGAACTAGGCATTTTCCAACTTTCCTTCTATTGCGGTTATGCTTTGAACGCAACTCGATATTAACATTTTTTTATATCCAATTTCCAACTCTTAAACCAATCATCTACATAATCTTAACTAAAAATATTGTGACCAAGGTGAAGTAAACAGCCAAGCCAAGTATGTCTATTGTGGTTGCGATTACCGGACCTGATGCGACTGCGGGGTCGACCTTGAAGCTTTTTAGCGCAAACGGCGTGAATGTACCCACAATTGTTGCCATCGTCATATTTATAAGCATGGAAAGCCCGACGACAAGCCCAAGGTAAATATTATCTCGCCAGCCCCAAGTGACAAGTGCTACCATTACTCCAAAAAGCGTACCGATAAATAGTCCGACAAATGTTTCTCTCACAATATGACGCATTGCTGAACTTAAAGTTACCTGACCTGTGGAAAGCCCACGAACCATAAGTGTAATACTTTGTGTACCGATATTCCCTCCTAAGCCAGCCAATAATGGCATAAAAATTGCAATAATAGGTACGGCATGGAGTGTTGCCCCAAAGTGGTTTCCTACTTTTACCGCAATAAATTCGCCTATTAAAGTTATAAAAAGCCAAGGTGTTCTTGCACGAATTGCCTTAAAAATATTCCCCGACAAAATTTCGTCTTCGTCAACAACATCGGTGGAAATCCCTGAAGATGTATATATTTCTTCAGTGGTTTCTTCTTCAACGATATCTTGAACGTCATCCCAAGTTATCATCCCTTTTAATCTGTTATATAAATCAACAACAGGCAATGCATTGTATTGATACTTCATAAAAACATCCGCGATATAATCCTGAAAATCATCCACGTGTAATTTTACAATATCCTTAATCATTATATCTTCTACTTTTTGATGAACCGACGAGGTTAAAAGTTTTCGCAGTGAAACAACTCCTAAAAGGTGGTTTTGTTTATCCAAAACGTAAATATAATAAAGCTCTATGTTATCTTGCTCTGCCTGCACCCGAATATGGGATAAAACTTCTTCGACCGTCATATCAACATTAACAGTCATTACCATAGGAGTCATAATCCCGCCGGCTGTATCCTCGTTATAGGTCAAAAGTTCTCGGACTTCTGCTGAAAATTTGTCGGGTAATTTGTCAAGATAAGTTTCGCTGTCGTCATCTTCCATATCGCCCAAAACGTCCGCGGCAGAATCGTGAGGCAATTTTGAGATAATTCTCGAAGCCAATTCTTCATCAATATCGCCCAAAAGTTCCACTTGGAGCTGCGGAGATAAATATTCAATCATATCCGCGGCTTTTTCTTCCTCAATATGCTTAAAGCACAAAAGTCGTTCTTCTGGCTTCAACTCGGGAAAAATATCAGCTAAATCCGCAGAGTGATAACCATTCAATTCTTCTGTAAGTTGTTGAATGTTTTCATCATCAAGAATTTCTCTGATTCTTTCGACTATATTTTCAATATTAATCATCTCTGCCATAGATTGATTATAGCTTAAATATTTTTGAGGGTAAATAGGTTCAATTAAATCCGCATACCTGCCGGTTTTATTTTTTTATGACTTTTGCACCAATTCTAAGACTATCCCTAATTGATTTTTGCCCTGCCGTATAAATTTTCTGTTCCTTGGGAGAAAAACAATCCATCCCTGATAAGCCTTTTAAGTTTTTCCATTCTTGAGTGCTGATGGAATTGCCCGATTCCTTTGGGGCTATCTTTATCCAAGATACTGATGAAAAAACTAAACTTGCTATTGCTATATTTTTAATTATATTCATTTATTGTCACCCCCTACTAAAATAGTAACAACTCAGGTAGATTTTATAATTAACTTTGCACTGCTTTTGCGTCATTGCGAGGCGAAGATTTTTTAGTCAGAAAACCAATGAGGGGACGAAGCAATCCCATTCGCCCCTTGCCATAATACAGGGAGATTGCTTCGGTGAACGCTTTTTGTCACATTCGACGCTCAATGTCGCAATGACGCAAAATCACTTGCGTTAATCATATTTAATAATACCTAATATTATAAGTCAATAGCGAGTTTATAGAACGATGTATGCTTTAGGTTTCGAAATTCTGATTTAAGTCAGTACAGAATAGCTATCCCGCCATGCGCAGGGCAAACGTTTATTTTTTTGGTTATTTGGAAAGCAAATCTCTTGTTTCTAAAGACGTAGCAATAGTACAAGCCTTCTCATAAGCATTTAAATCGTCATCTGCCTGAAGTTGTTTGAAAGCGATATCAAACAGCCTGTCTGCACTTGAAATCGCTTCAGTGCGTGCCATTCCAAAAGCAACATCTTGTTTTAAATTGTCACTTTTGCTCACTTGAGAGCGACCCAATACTTCAGTTGGATTAGAAAAATCTTTTAGACTTGTTTCTTCTAAATCGCCGGAATGTTGAAGTTCCTGTTTTTCAATTTTCTCTGTCTTTAATTCGGATTTTTTGAGTTTTCCGATTCTCATGTTGTTGTTAACATCTCTCATTTTTATTTCCTATTTTCTTATACTCGTTTTTGTTTCTTTCATGTTATAAAACATGCCCGAAAAAAAATTTGCTAGTTTATCCCAAAATTATATAATATTTTTAATTTTTTTTCAGATTAAGAATGTTTATAAACCACTCCCAATAAGCATTTTATATCATTTTAATAAATATATATTCATCTTAATAAAACTTAATGTGTACTATATCCGAAACTACTCAGGTATAAACCCCTTTGCGTCTCGCCCTCGCCGTCATTGCGAGGCATCGGGTCCCGAATGCGACAAAAAGCGTCCACACCGAAGCAATCTCATTCGCCTTTGTCCTTTTTGCGTCATTGCGAGCAGGCTGTGTAAAAACTAATTTTCAAAAAGCTTACCGAGCTTTTCACCTCTCCCTTGCGGAGAGGTCGACTTTCTTCGTGAGCGGAAGCCCGCGAACGCTAGAAAGTCGGGTGAGGGTTAATTGCAATCAGAGTAAGCTTTTTCACCCTCCACCAAGGATTTCATACACTCGTGCCTCGCGTTGAAATCCTATCCTCGTCGTCGACAAGTCGACACCCTCCCTTCTAAGGCTCGCAAACTCGCCAAGAAGAGGAGCTGCCGCAAGGGAGGAGGAGGTGCGAACGCCTTTAGTTTTTCCACCTAAGAACCCCTCGTCTCGCAATGACGAATGGGGTTTATACCTTAGGGCGGAATTCGGGTAGTTACCATTAAGACAAATTCATTAACTTATGTAAAAAATAACAAAATATAGGCAATTTTTTCTCAGAAATTTTTTTATTATATATGTGTGTAATTTTAATGTTTCTGAAAGGGGTGTTATGTTTAGTCCTGAATTTATGAGATATTTAATAAATTATCAAAAACCTGAATATAATGAAAATGTTTATAAACAGGTTAAGAATTTTAGATTTAGTTTGAAAAATAGAGTTTTAGCTTCTGTTTTGTTATTGAACAAAAAGTAATTGTTAACAAAGATTAATGTAATATTTTTTCTAATCCCCACCAATATCAATTGTTTGTGGGGATTTTGCCTTGCAAATCAACTAAATAAAGTATGGATTTGAGTTAGTTACGTTTGTATAGTAAAATATAGAGTGGGATAAGAATTTATGCGGACTAACAAAAATACTTCGAAGATAATTTTAGCAATAACAGTTGCTCTTTTGGCTACCGTAATTTCATATTCGGGGTTTAATAATATGAGCAGGCAATTAAACGAACAGCAAAAGTTGATTGACACTATGCAAACAACAAAAGATGAGGGGTCTAAAGAAACTTATGCATACGCTGTTGCCACCGCTGATTTAAAAGCGGGCGAAATTGTTGCTGATGGGGAAGTGGATTTTAAACAATTTGATACCAAGATTACGAATGCCTTTGAAAATCGTTCTGACGTTATAAACAAAGTTTTATTGAAAAATATTTCAAATGGGGATGTTTTTACAAACTCTCACATAGCGCAAATTTCCAGTGATAATTTAAGCTTAAAAGATGGCTATAGAGCTCTGACCTTGCCTGCTGATAATTTTCAGGGTAAATCCGAAAAAATGAAGCCCGGCTCGTTGGTTGATATCTATAGCGCTTCAAGTGGCAATGACTGGGTCTTGGAGGAGGTCAAAATAATATCGTTTGAAAATAGTAAAAAAGCCGTCTTAAATACTGATGCCCCTGGGATTATGGATGCAAGCGCAATCACTTTTGAAGTATCTACCGATAATATTTCTGACTTTATTTCAAACATATCAAAGGGTCGACTGGTTTTAGTCGCAAGAAATGCAAATGATAAAAAGATTATTCATAAAAAATCAAACCCATCCCCCAAGAATAATTATTCCGCAAATTACGGTTCATCGCTACCGAATTTGCCAGCATCGGTGCCAATCAGTAATTTTTCGGAATTACCACAACCGGTTCAGCCTGTAGTTCAAAAATCTGAGGTTGAACTTATTGAAGCAAGTGTTAAGTCCAAAGTTACGTTCGATTAAAAGGAGTACGAATTGAAAAAAAGTATAATACTTTTCATAATATTATTTTTACTGGTTTTAAACCCGTTAAGTCGGGCAAAAGCTTCTGAGCCTCTGCATCAATCGTATGGAATCGGGAAAACTCAGGCAGATAAGATGGTTACAATAAGCCCTTATAAAGACAATAACGAGAAATTGTATGCTATTGTTGGAAAAACTCAACTAATAAAATTTGATGAGCCTGTAAAAAGAATTTCTATAACCGATCCTTCTTTAGCTGATTTAGTTTTACTTTCTTCAAAAGAATTACTATTAAACGGAAAAAAGTCTGGTAGAACGAGTCTGGTATTCTGGGGACCTTCGGACAAGCCTGTATTTTTTAACATGATAGTTCAGCAGGATACTGACGCATTTATGCAGGCTGTTGAACAGATTGCTCCCAATGAACATATAAAATATTCCTTCACCGATGACGGGGTCATTATGTCCGGACATATTTCATCTACTACGGTTAAAAAAAATATTGAAGATATAATAGATGCGTATGATATAAAATTGGTTGACCTTACCGAAAGCCCTACCAAGCAGGTTTTGCTTGAGGTTAAAATAACCGAGGCATCAAGAAATTTTACTAAAACTCTTGCATCTCAATTCAGTGCAGGCGAAAATTATTCTAATTTTCTTACCAATGTTTTAGGGGTTTCGGGGCTTAAGGATTTAAGTAACGCAACATTTAATTCAACCGGACAATATATCTTCTCCTCATCTTCTGCGAACGTTGCCTGGGCTCTTAATGCGGCAGAAGCCAAGGGTTTAATCAAGATACTTGCAGAACCTAAACTTTTGGCTATAGACGGACAATCAGGAAGTTTTAATGTCGGTAACGAAATTCCTGTTCCATCATCTACAGGTTCATACGGAAATGTCGCATACAGTTTCAAAACTACGGGGGTTATTTTGAATTTTACTCCTAAAATTATGGAAAAATCAAATCGAATTGTGTTGAAGTTATCGCCGGAAGTTTCAGAAATTGATCAATCTTACACTTCAAGTTCCGGTATTCCGGGATTTAAGACCAGAAAAGTTGATACTACTGTAGAATTAGCGGACGGAGAGACTCTTGTTATTGCAGGATTGCTGTCACATACTACCTCAAATTCTGATTCTAAAGTGCCTATTATTGGTGATATTCCGGGGATTGGGTTTTTATTCTCAAGTCGTTCGAGAACAAAAAAAGATACCGAGTTAGTAATTTTTATTACCCCTAAAATTGTAGAAGTAGATAAAAACGACAATAGGATGGAACTATGACAAACCAAATTCCAACAGTAATAATAGATACAGAACTTCAATCTATAGAGTTATCGAAGTTATACTTACAAGAACTGGATTATATCCAAATTACGGAGGAATTTACGGATATGATCGCCGGATATAACGCTGTTTTGGAGAACAGGCCTTCAATTGTTATTTTTGATATATCTCATAAAACCGATTTAGCTTTGGATATTATAAATAAGATTTCGATTAATCATAAAACTTGCAAGATAGTGGTCACTTCATCTAATTATTCTACAGATATTATTATCAGGGCTATGCGCGCAGGTGCGAGAGAATTTATACCCAAGCCTTTTATTAAAGATGAGTTTATAAATTCTATTAGTAAGTTTAAAGACCAAATTATTGGTCTTAATTCAGAAAATAAAAAATGTAGAGTAATTACAACTTTTTCTAATAAAGGCGGGATTGGAAAAACGGCGCTAGCAACCAATTTGGCTCTTGAACTTGCGAACATGACGAAAGAAAAAGTCGCATTGATTGATTTAAACTTACAATTGGGCGATATTACCACATTTTTAGACATAAATCCTTCTTTCGATATTTCATACGTCATTCAAAATTTGACAAGAATAGACGAAACATTTTTGCTGAGCACTTTAGAAAAATACAAGGACTCAAACCTTTATATTTTAGCCGATCCGCCATATTTGGAACAGGCAGAAGATATTACGGCAGAACAAATTTCGACATTATTCAGTGTTCTAAAGCAGGCTTTTTCCTATATTGTGGTTGATGCCAGTGCAAATTTTGACGGTAAGACCATTACTGCGCTTGATCATTCTGATTTAATTCTTTTGGTAACAATAGTCAATCTTCCGGCAATAAGAAATTGTCAAAGATGTTTGGACTTATTTGAAAGACTTGGATATGAAAAAGAAAAAACAAAAATAATTCTCAGCCGCTACATGGAAAATGATGAGATAAAAATTGAGGATGTAGAAGATGTTTTAGGCAGAAAGATTTACTGGAAAGTTCCTAACAATTATTTTACAATCATGTCAGCAATAAACAAAGGAATACCTGTAGGATTGGTTAATGCCGATTCTAATATTTCACAGAGTTACAGAGAGTTGGCGGCTATGCTCTCGGATAATATATATAAACAAGACTTTGGCAAAAAGGTTTCAAGAAAATCGTTCTTTAATCTTGCAAATTTGTTCAAATAAGGAGTATCAAGTGTCTCTAAGAGATAGATTAACAGCACAAAATCAAATAATTCCCAAAAATATTGAAGACTCTATAATCACATCATCGGGCAGTGAAGATTTTTTAAATCTAAAAGAACAACTTCATGTTCTTTTGGTTGAAAAAGTAAATTCGACTCCGACTTGGATAGATTATGATGATGAAAAACAAAAGGAATTAATTAAGCAGTTTGTTGAGGGACAATTAATAAATACTTTCAAAAATGTCCCGCTAAATAAATATGAAAAAGACCGATTAATTAAAGAAATTATCCAAGAGGCGAAAGGATATGGACCTTTAGACCCATTATTGGAAGATTCTACTATTTCAGATATCTTGGTTAATGGAGCAAAAAGCGTTTTTGTTGAAAGAAACGGAAAACTTTTCAAAACCAATGTAACGTTTAAAGATAACCAACATTTAAGAAACATTATAGAAAGAATAGTTTCAAAAGTCGGAAGAAGAATTGATGAAAAATCTCCGATGGTTGATGCAAGACTCGTTGACGGGTCTCGTGTTAACGCTATAATTCCGCCTCTTGCAATTGACGGGCCTTCTCTTTCAATAAGAAAATTTAAGCATGATATGGGTAATCTGCAAAGTCTTTTAAAATGGGGTTCTTTATCCGAAGAAATGGCAGAAACTCTTTCAATGGCGGTAAAGGGAAAGTTAAACATAATAATAAGCGGTGGAACAGGTGCGGGTAAAACAACTTTATTAAACAGTTTATCCGCACAAATCCCAAACGATGAAAGAATTATAACGATTGAAGATTCTGCGGAACTGGCTTTACAACAAGAACATATCGTAAGATTAGAGACTAGGCTTGCCAATATCGAAGGAACCGGACAAATAGCGGCAAGAGATTTAGTGATTAATGCTTTAAGAATGCGTCCTGATAGAATAATTATCGGAGAGTGTCGTGGTGCTGAAACTTTGGATATGCTCCAAGCTATGAACACAGGTCACGACGGTTCTTTGACAACTTTACACTCAAATTCGGCAAGAGATGCAA
The DNA here is from genome assembly GCA_903885635.1 of uncultured bacterium. GTDB lineage: Bacteria > Cyanobacteriota > Vampirovibrionia > Gastranaerophilales > Gastranaerophilaceae > CAIPUE01. The sequence continues at coordinate 2,592 of CAISJE010000044.1, read as the reverse complement.
TATCAAGACTTGAGACAATGGTTATGTATTCAGGAATTGATTTACCTGAAAAAAATATTAAATCCCAGATATCTTCAGCAGTAGATTTAATAATTCAAGCCAGCCGATTGCAAGACGGTTCAAGAAAAATCGTTTCCGTATCCGAAATTACAGGCATGGAGGGCAACGTAATCTCAATGCAGGAAATATTTACTTTTGAACAAACCGGGTTTGAAAATTCAAAAGTTCAAGGTCATCATGTTTCAACCGGCATCAGGCCCAAGTGCCTTGAAAAATTAAAAAGTAAAAGTCTTTCAGTGCCTCTGGAATATTTTAACAAAGAAAGAAAACATACTTACCCATGTATGAATTCCGTAAATAATAAGCCTCCTGAACAAAATCCGGCTATAAAAAGCCGACTAATGCAAAGTGATAGTAATATTTTTAGTCAAAGGTTACAAAAATGATTTATCTGATTTTAAGTTTAATCATTGGGATAAGTGCTGCAATACTCACGTGGGTTGTTTTTATTGTAGAAAAGGATTTAAGCCCGAATGTGCTTAGAAGACTTGATAAAATTAAGCGTAAATCGAATGTAAGTGAACCACTTGGGACTACTAATGAAATTGATTTAAGCAGAGAAAATATTGAATATAAAATCCCAATTTTGGGACATTTCCTCAAAAATTATCTACTCGCAAAACAAATCAAAGAATTAATTCAACTTGCTGATGTAATATGGCATGTGGATACTTTTATTTTTTTTAGTTTTGCTTGCGCTTCCTTTTGTCTAATATTTTTATTTACTCCTTTTAAATTAATGACTTTGTTTTCTATTGCCGCGTTTTTTATACCGACAATATATCTAAAATATCTTATGAATAAAAGATTTTTTGATTTTTCCAAACAATTCCCTGACGCTCTTAACCTGATGGCAAGTTCTATTAGAGCAGGACATCCACTATTTTCTGCGATAGATATTGTTACGGGAGAAATGCCAAAACCGATTTCTGATGTGTTTCAAACCGTAAAGAAAGATATATCACTTGGGATTGATACAAAAGATGCTTTTTACAGTATGATGAAAGTTATGCCCCAAAGTCTTGATTTAAGATTTTTCATAACTGCTGTATTAATCCAAAAAGAAGTTGGCGGAAACCTTGCCGAATTACTCGACAGCTTATCAAATACGATAAGAGAAAGATTTAAATTGCTTGGACAATTACGTGTCCAAACAGCACAAACAAGGCTTTCGGGACTAGTTATCGGCGTTGTTCCGATAGTGGTTCTTTTATTGATATCATTCATGAACCCCGAGTATATGAAACCTTTATTTAGTACCGGAGATGGACAGAAAGCGCTTTGTCTTGCAGCCGGTCTTATTATTATCGGATTTGTTTCCATCAAGAAAATTAGTGATATAGAAATTTAGGAGTAAAATTATTTTTATAATCTCTTTAACAATTGGAATATTATTTTTAATTTTGACTCTGATTTTAATTTATGAGCCGGTTTCTTTGCTAGAAAAAAGATTTACCAAAACCACTGTTAAAAAACATAATTTTTTTGGTAATATAACTTCGAATTTATATGAAATAATGAAACCATTTTCACAAAAAAATGCCAGAACTTCAAAATACTTAAGCCAAAGTAAAAATCTTCTATTACAGGCAGGATACGCTTCATCGGAAGAAGATATAATAAAATATGACGCCAAAAAATTGATAAAAGTCTTTTTAGCAGGTATATTTTGTACCATTTTATTATTTATATCTTTCTCTCTAAGCACTCTTACAATTTCAATTCTTGCTCTTTATCTCGTTTACAAATTGCCCGAGATGCAATTAAAAAAAGAAATAAAAATACGCCAAAAAGAATTTATGAAATATTTACCTGATGCGGTTGATTTATTGGCAATTTGTGTACAGGCTGGTTTAGGCTTGGATTCTGCGTTTGAAAAAGTAGCGGAGGAATTTAGTTTAACTTCCAAAACTGTTTCAGTCGAATTTTCGAGATTAAATAAAGACATTCTTTCGGGCTTAAACCGTGAAGATGCGTATAAAAATTTAATTTTAAGAAATAAAAACCAAGAGTTACAATCGTTTGTAGCGTTGCTTATTCAAACAGACAGATTAGGAACAAGTATAACCCAATCACTAAAGGCTTTTTGTGATTCAATGAGAACCAGAAAACAACAACGAATCGAGGAATTATCTCAACAGGCAAGTACAAAAATGACTATTCCTATGGTGCTTTGTATGTTACCATCGATATTTATTATAATAATGTACCCTGCAATTCAAAAGATTATGGTAAATTTGGGACATTGATAATTGACAGGAATCATGCAAAGCTTGAAAAGAATTGTTAATAAGGCACTTGGGGCATGTGATATCTCCTAAACAAGCATGGATATTGACTTTGTTTTTACACAGACTGAAGGGGGGGAGGGAACGCCCTCGCCAATTTTCTTTCGCAAAGTTTTTTAAAAATTACTTACCATTTAAAGTCAATATTGACAGCTATTTTAGACTATAGACTGCAAGATTCCTGTAATTAAAAAAGATGGCAATCCCATCGAGATTAAAAGAAAAAAGGGTCGGGCAAAGAATT
>CAISJE010000043.1 GCA_903885635.1 uncultured bacterium | reverse complement strand
TTGGAAACAAGTGGTAGAATATATTTTAAGATTTTTTTTAGCGTTGATAGTGATTTTATCAATGTTAAGCCCTCCTCTATACACTTGTATAGCAGGAGGGTTCTTTTTTTAACCCCTATTTGCATGACCTTAAATCTTTAATACCACTACATAATTTTACCATATTATTAAGTATTTGTACATGGCTTTTCGAAAAGTAGTTTTTACACAGCCTGAAGGGGCGAGGAGTGCTACGGCTATTAGCTTTGAGGTGTTTATATGCTTTTACCCTGTTTCTGGGGATTAGTTACGTTTTTGACTTATTTTGAATAATCATTAATATAAAATCGTAGGATAATCATACATTTGGATGTGTAAAAAAGTGGTTTAAAGTTACATAATAGTTGTGTGAAAGTGTAGTTTGACCATGCCATTTGTCTATCGATTACAGAAAATACTTGATTTTAGAATTCGAAAGAAGGAAGAACAGCTTTTAGCAGTGCAACACGCACAACACGAACTTGCCATCGCTGAACAAAATATCAAGCAAAATAACGGCGAAATTGAATTGACAAAGCATAATCAAAGACAGGCTGATGGGCTAATGCTGGAATCTTACGACAAATACTTACATCATCTTTGGGAAAAAGGAAAAACTCTTGAAGCAATAAAGCAAGAAAAAGTTATAAAACTTCAAGAAGAAATCCAAAAACTGGTTGAACTTGAAAAAGCCGTAAAAGTCCTAGAAAAACATAAGGAAAAAAACAAAGAAGCATATCTGGACGAAGAAAAAAAGGTAGAACTGAAAACCCTTTCCGAAATAGGCGTACAAAGACATTTTCGAAGTACTCAGGAAAAAATTGCAGACGAAGAAATCTTAAGACAGATTGACCCAATAGAATTTAGAATTATGGAAGGTGAAACTTTAGATGAATATTGAATCAACAACAATACCTGCAACAGCAAAAACAACAGCGGAAGCTTCAACATCTGCGACCGCCGGTACTGTCACAAAAGACAGTACAAAGACCTTTAAGGATGAATTAGCAACTGTTGCAACCCAAGAAACTCAAAATCCTCAGACAAGTGACGCAAATAAAACCCAAATTGAAGAAACAAATGCGAAAAATAATAATGCCCAACAAATTGAAAAAGATAAATTAACAATCGAGCAGGATAAAGTAGCCAAAAATCTTCAAATTGCTAATTTTTCAGATCCTTTAAGCGAATTGAATTTAAAAATAGCATCTCTAAATGAGGTTAAAAACGGTTTTAATCAAAAACCTCAAGCTATCGATTCCGGTTCTAAAACTGACTCAAAAACCAAAACAAGCAACGATTATAGTCAATCAATTAAAATGGATAATAAGGACACAATCTTTTTCCTGAACTTGGTGCAAAATCAGCAAATGTCAGCTCAAGCTAATCAGGCGACTAATTCAGGTGTCGGGAGTAATACGTTTACAGATATTAAATCAGAAGCCACACAATCAACCGTACAAGTTTCCGCAACCTTGTTGAATGCACTGAACGACTCAGTCAAAACAGGTAAATCATTCAGAATAGATTTTGGTAACGACATAGCCGTTATTATGAAAGTAGATAAAGAGGGAACGCTAAGCGCAAACTTTATTCCGGGAAGTGCTGCCGTTGAGCAGTATTTGAAAAATAATATTGCAGGCTTAAGACAAAGTTTTAATGAGCAAAACTTACCGTACAATGAATTATCGTACCGCAATCAATCAAAACAAGAACAAAAACAACAAAATAATAAAAATAAGGAGAATGAAAATGAATGATTCGTTTATAACTGCTTTGAATACTCAAAAGGCAACTGTTAATTGGATGGATGTTTTGGCAGAAAACCTTGGTAATATTTATACACCGGGCTTCAAGGAAAATCAAGTTAATTTTCAAACCTTCTTAGGCGGAGCTATAATGGATAATCCAAACAAAAAAATAGCTCAAGGTAAATCAATGCCAGGGACTTCAACCTCTAATCTGTTTTTAGAAGGTCAAGGATATTTCGTAGTAAAAAATCCTGATGGAAAGAACATTTACACTCGTCATGGCGAATTTACATTTGACAAAGAAGGAGTTTATAAAAATAAAGACGGAAATACTGTTCAGGGATATATTTTGAACGACAAGGGCGAAATAATGCAAGGTACAAGCTCGCTTAACGCTGATCTTTACCAACAAACATCTTTAAATGGCGGTGCAATGAACATTCCAACCACAAATATTAAGATGTGGATTGATCCTAACAACGGAAAATTTTTAGGGAAGTATGATGATTACGAAATAAAAGGTGATGGCGTGCTCTACGGTAAGGCTGATAAAGGTCAAAAGGTAGTTCCGTTATATAAAGTAGCAAATATGAATTTCCACAACCCCGCAGGGCTATATGAAATTAAGAACGGTCAATTTATTACTACCGAAGAATCAGGAAGCCCTGTAATGGGACGAGGCGAAATACGTTCAGGATTGCTTGAGTTATCCAATGTCGATTTTAAAGGTAATATTGCGTATTTTCAACAGGCAAAGGTTCAGATGGAATTAACAAACAAGCTTATTTCATCAAACAAACAGCTATTAGAAGAAGCATTAAAATTGGTCGGTTCATAAAATAGAAAGAGAATAATTAGAGACTTTTCACTCACAAACTCCATTTTCAAAGGACTAGGGGGACGATTGCCGTCCCTTTTTTATTTTTCAATTGAATAATAGACTTTTTTGGCGTATTATTCTAAATAATGTCAAAAGGATTAGGAAGATTATCTGTGCCACATTTTTTTATTAGTTCAAATAATTTAAGCAATAATATTGTAACTATTGCAGATAAAGAGAATTATAATCATATCGCAAAATCTCTGCGCGCAAAAATCGGCGAAAATATCTTACTGATTGATGAACATCAAATCCAATATGAAGGGGAAATTGAAAAAATCACCTCGAATTCTGTTGAGGTAAAAATTATCAAAAGCCATAAATCTACTCGTAATCTTGATTTCGAACTTTATTTAGCTCAAGTTCCACTTAGAAGCGATGCCCAATCGCTGATAGTAGAAAAAGCCACAGAGTTAGGCGTGTTAGGGATTTATCCTATTTTTACGGATAATTGTGTGTTGAAAAAAAGTGTTATTGAACAAAAAATTCCCAAATGGCAAAAAATCATGATTGAAGCATCAAAACAGTGCGAAAGAGCCTCTATCCCGATATGTTTTAAACTTCATACGATGCAAGAATTGGCGCAAACGTCCCACTTGTGTCATTGTGAGACTTTAAGTGTCGACTTGGACAGTGAATTTAAACCGAAGCAATCCCAACCGCATATGCAAAAAACGGGCTTGTGCAATAATCTTAACGTACAATTTGACCGAATTCTCGCATTTACAGAACGAAGCGCTGATTTTAAAATGAAAACTTATTTAAGAGAAAATCCTATTTCTAAAAACGAAAAAATTCTCGTTATAATCGGCCCAGAGGGAGGGTTTTCGAGCAAGGAGTTTGATTTTTTTGCTGAAAAGAATATTACAACCCTATCTCTCGGCGATTTGATACTCAAGGCAGAAACAGCGGTTATTACAGCGATTGGAAACATTGTGTATGAATATGAGTAATATTGTTGAAAAAATCAAGAACGATGCAATTGTTAGTTTAATCAAAACACATGCCGATAAAGCAGAAATTTACCTTGTAGGCGGTATTTTAAGAGATTTTTATCTGGGTAAAGAAAATTTTGATAAAGATATGATTGTGGATAAAGTCAACGCCGAGGAATTTGCTAAAAGTCTTGCCAAGGCTATTAATGCGACATTTATCCCGCTTGATGAGGAAAATAAAATTTATAGATTAATAATGAAAGATAAAATTAATTGTATAGACATAGCAGCTCTTTCAGGGAATTCAATTGAAGATGATTTGAAACGCAGAGATTTAACAATAAACGCCATTGCCTTGAACCTTAAAACGCTTGAACTTATTGACGTTACCGATGGAATTAACGATTTGAAATCAAAAAAAATTCGCCATATTTCTGAACAGAATTTTATTGATGACCCGCTTAGATTGCTTCGAATTTATAGATTTCAAGCCGCTCTCGGGTTTGAATTGGATAAAGATTTAATAAAAATAATAACAAGGCATGCCGCAAAAATTAAAGAACCCGCCGTTGAAAGGGTTAATTACGAACTTTTGAAACTTTTTGCAGGAGACTTTAGTGCAAAGACTCTTATCGATATGGACGAAACAGGCTTGTTGAAAGAAATTTTGCCGATATCGCAGGAATTAAAAAAAGTTCCGCCCAATTTGCACCATCATCTTGACCTTTTTTCACATTCGGTTGAAACGGTAAAACAAATTCAGGATATTTATGAAAAAAGTTCACCTGAAGTTCGCAGTCATCTTGAAAAAAAAGATTTTGGCGGAGCAAGCAGGCTCGCCCATCTCAAGCTTGCGGGATTTTTACACGATATAGGAAAGCCAAGCACTTGGACTATTGAGGAAGATACCGGCAAGCACAGATTTATAAAACATGACGATGTCGGTTCAAAAATGGGCTTAAAAATCTTAAAAACAGCCAAATTTTCCAAAAAACAGAACGATTATATTTCCAAAATGATAAAATTTCATATTTACCCCTCGCATGTTCTCGGTGCCCCTGAAATAACCGACAAAATTTATATGCGATTTATAAGGAAAATGGGAAACGAAGTCGTTGATGTAATAACTTTGGCAATGGCTGACAGGCTTTCAGCCCAAGGCGTTGAGATTACGCCAAAGATAGTTGAAAAAAATATTAATAATTTAAAATCTCTTTTGAATTATTATTTGGAGATTAAAGAATCTCTAAAACCGCTTCCTAAACTGATTTCAGGTGAAGAAATAATGGAATTATTAAATATAAAACCTTCAAAAGAGCTTGGAAATATAATAAAATCTCTTAAAGATGCACAATTATCGGGGGAAATTACAACAAAAGAGGAAGCTATCGCTTTTCTCTCTGGCTCGAATTAATAACGTACATAATACACTAATTATGCAACAACTCAGGTATAACCCCATTTACGTCATTGCGAGGCGAAGATTTTTTAGTCAGAAAACCAATGAGGGAACGAAGCAATCTCCCTCAAGTTACGGGAAAGATTGCTTCGGTGGAAGCTTTTTGTCACACTCGGCGCTTGACGTCTCGTACTGTAATAAAAGTAAAGTCTATTTATCAAAATTCAACAATTTAATAGGAAGAAAGATTGATTTAATCACTTGATTTAAAAATTCCAAGCAGAGAATAATCCCCTATTAAATTTTAAATATTGAAATTAATGGAGAAAAATTGTCTTGTCGTCTTTTTTAAAATTAGTTTGCGAGATGAATTACCATTAATTTTTTGTTTAAAATA
>CAISJE010000042.1 GCA_903885635.1 uncultured bacterium | reverse complement strand
TTTCAACCTCCATACTCTCCTGATTTAAATAAAATCGAAAAGTTTTGGGCTTGGCTAAAGAAACAATTAAGGTCAGCATTGAAATTGTTTAACACATTGTATGAGGCACTCTGTCATTGTTTTCAACTTAAATAACTATACAACCGCATTCAGCACACCTTAACAAGCCTGCAAAGGCAAAGTTCATGGTCGTTTCTATACAACCTCATGCCTGCCAACGCAGAATTGATATGATATAATCGACCTATGGAAAAGACTAAAAAACATCTTTACATAATCGCAGGAGCGAACGGAAGCGGAAAAAGTACGCTTGCACATCAACTTTTGCCTGTTAAAAAACTTGAGTTTCTTAATGCGGACGAAATCGCTTTAGAACTTAACCCCGCAGCAATAGACAAAGTAAAAATCACCGCAGGCAAAGAATACTTTAAAAGGCTCAAAACCTTTTTTGATAAAGAAAAATCATTTATAATCGAAACCACTTTGTCAGGGCAAACTTTAGAAAAAACTATTCAAAAAGCTAGGGGTTTAAGCTATGAAATTACGTTGGTCTATGTTTTTATAGACAACCCCAAAATATGTATTGAAAGAATAAAAGTAAGGGTTAAAAAGGGCGGTCATAATATCCCCGATGAAGACGTAATAAGAAGGTACAAACGTAGTAAAGAAAACTTCTACAACCTGTATAAAGATATGGTCGATGAATGGGCAGTTTACTATAATGGCAAAAGTAATTTTGTTGAGGTTTTTAAATATGAAGGCGGTAGTATTGAAATTCTTCAAAAAACGTTGTATACTGAATTTATTAAGGACTTAAAAATATGAAAAAAATAAGTAAATTTGATGAAATAACCACAATTGGAAATCTTGCTGTAAAAACGGCAAGAAAAGAAAATTGGGAAAAAGGCTTACCAAATGTTGATTCAAAAAAAGGTCAAGTCTGTTATCATTTAGCTAACGGCAAAATTGTTGATAAATACAACTGGAAAAAATAAAAAATGCCAATCTTGCGACTGGCATGAAAAAGTCATGATTTTTAAAGTTTAGAATTGACTTTGGGTTTGCGATTTCAAAAACTCTTGGAACTTTAAAATTATATCTGAGTCATTATTATTTGAGTTTGAAAAATCCATTCCCGAAATAAGACTACTCACTTGAGTATTGCTTATCGTTCCGTAAGTTGTCATTGTAGTTCCAACGTCTTCGTGTCCGAAGTTTTGGCTTACCGCTTTGATTTCATGCCCGTTACGGCACTTTGCAATCGCTGTATTAACCGCAAGATGTCTGAAGCAGTGAGGGGGAAAATATTCAATCCCTGCGTCTTCAAATCTGTGTTTAAAAACATCCCTCATACTCGTTACACTTTGCCAAAATGCAGGTTCAACAAAGTTTGAAACAAAGGAATTTGCCCCTTGAGCATTCTCAACTTTATTTCTCGGAAAAATCGGGTCTGTATCTGTAAAGTGTTTTTCTTCTCTTGAATATCTGGCCCAACCCAAAAAGAAACAAAGCATATCATCATCAAACTTAAACAGAACGCTGTTTATAGTCTTACTGAACTTTGTTTTAACGCCCTATCCCTCAATTCTCATAATTATACCCAAAAGAAAGGCTATTGCATATGAATAATGGCAAATAACTTAACATGGTTAGGGCAAGTATTATTTTTATATTAAAATAAACTTACGGAGTAAAATTTAACTGGAAGCTAATGGAGTAAGAGAATGCCTTGTGAAAATAAATCATATACAACAGGTAGTGGGAAAACCCTTACCAGTTGGAAATGTGCAAACTTATTAGCAAAAGAAACGAAAATCAAAAAGGTTTTCTTTATTGTGGATAGGAACGATTTAGATGCGCAAAAAACAGAAGAATTTAATAAATTTGAAACGGATTGCGTTGACAATACGGACAAAACCAGCATTTTAGTAAAACATATTGAAGATAAGAATAAAAAACTTATTGCTACAACTATCCAGAAGATCCATAACATAATGACTAAGCTTGAATAGAGGAGAATATATGTCAACGGTACAGATCCAAAAAGAACAAAAACAGGAACTTCATACAAAGCTTTGGGAAATGGCAAACGAGCTCAGGGGGAACATGGAAGCCTATGAGTTTAAAAACTATATTCTTGGGCTTATATTTTACCGTTACTTATCAGAAAGAACCGAAACTTATGTGAAAGAACTTCTGGTACATGACAAAAAGTCTTACCTTGACGCTTGGCAAGATGAAGAAACAAGAGAAGTGTTAGTGGCTGAAAGCTTACTAAAGCTAGGTTATGTAATAGAACCCCAATACCTTTTCTCACACGTTATAGAGATGATAGAAAAAGGTACCTTTGGCGTTGATTATATGGAAAAAATAATCACTTCTATAACCGAATCAACTCAGGGGCAAGATTCTCAACAGGACTTTGACGGATTGTTTGAAGATATGGACTTAAAATCTTCTAAACTCGGTAGAGAAATTAAGCAACGTTCAAAACTTATCGGCACCATCCTGAAAACTATAGATACAATCGATTTCCACTTAGAAAACATGGAGCTTGATGTGCTGGGGGATGCCTACGAATACTTGATTGGTATGTTTGCGCAGACCGCAGGTAAAAAGGGTGGGGAGTTTTATACTCCAGTTCAAATGTCAAAATTGGTTGCAAGGCTTGCTACTTTGGGTTATCACAATATTCCATCTGTTTTTGATTGTGCTTGTGGCTCTGCCGGTTTACTTTTGCAGGTCGGAAAATATTCAAGAGTAGGACAATACTTTGGTCAAGAACTTACCAGCACTACTTACAACTTGGCAAGAATGAATATGCTATTGCACGGTATCCCTTATCAGAATTTTGAAATAAGAAACTGTGACACTCTTGAGAATCCACACTTTGAAGATAGATTGTTTACTGTGCAGGTTGCAAATCCTCCGTACTCAACTTCTTGGAGCGCTAACCCTAAATTTTTAGATGATGATAGATTTTCTTCTTATGGGAAACTTGCTCCAAAAGGGACCGCAGATTTTGCATTTGTCCAGCATATGATTCACCATATGGCAGATGACGGAAGGGTTGTTGTTTTATTACCTCACGGTGTTTTATTTAGAGGTAATGCGGAAGAAGCAATAAGAAAATATTTGGTTAAGGATTTAAACTATCTTGATGCCGTTATAGGACTACCTTCAAACTGCTTCCAAGGTACGTCAATCCCTGTTTGTTGTTTGGTGTTCAAGAGAGAAAGAAACGGCAATTCAGGAAATGTATGCTTTATAGATGCTTCAAAATACTACACTTCAGGAAAGAACCAAAACGCAATGTCCGAAGATGATATTGAAAGAATAATTCAGGCATACGGCGAAAGAAAAGAGATAGAAAAATTCTGTCACATTGCGCCACTAGCAGAAATTGAAGAAAACGATTATAACTTGAATATCCCTCGTTATGTCGATACATTTGAGCCTGAAGAAGAAGTCGATTTGCAAGCAGTAAAAAAAAGTATTCGAGGTCATAAAGAAGAAATAGCCAAACTAGAAACCGAGTTACACTCAATCTTTGATGAATTGGGAGTGTAAAATCAAATGAGAATAGACGGAATTGAACAATTTTTACAAAAATATCAATTGATTTTAACCATAATAATTATTCCTTTATTATGTGGGTTGTGGTGGGGTCTCAAAAAACTGTTCGACTATATTCAACAATACAGGAAAAAAGTATTAATTGGTTTTACGGTTAGTTCATCTATCATAATTTTAATGCATATGTTAGCGCAAAGAGGCGATACAAATATAACGATGAAAAAACCGGCACAAGAAACAGGTCAATATAGAAAAATTATTCCACGGAAGCTTGGTCAAATCAAAGAAGAAACTAAACTCAAAGGCAAAGGTACAAAGGAACATCCTATTGTTATAACCCCAAAGGATGTTTTAAATTTCGAGGTAAAAGAACATGATTTATAATAAGCCGAAACTGAGATTCAAAGACTTCAAAGATTCTTGGATGCATTTAAGTTTAAGGGATGTATCGCTTATGATCAAAGATGGTACACACGCAAGTTTTGAAGATGTAGTAAATGGATTACCTTTATTGAGTGCAAAAGATATTGAAAATGGGAATGTTTTAATGCCAGATGATTGTAGGAAAATATCAGAAAACGATTATAATAGCATTTTTAAAACATACAAATTAGAAGTTAATGATATTTTATTAACAATAGTAGGAACCATAGGAAGAGTTGCCCTTGTGAAGGACATTAAAACTAAATATGCATTTCAGAGAAGTGTCGGGATTATAAGGCTAAATGAATTTACTAACGCTAGTTTTATGGCTTATCAACTACAAAACGAACCAATAAAAAAACAATTTTACTCAAGAGTTAATCAATCAGCACAAGGTGGTATCTATCTAGAAACATTAGGCAAAACAAAAATATTTGCACCGTTACTACTTGAGCAAAATAGAATCGCTAATTTTTTAAATAAGGTTGACGAATTAATAAATGAACACAAATCGGAAGTTTCCGACTTGGAAACTCAAAAAAAAGGACTAATGCAAAAGCTCTTTAGCCAAGAACTAAGGTTCAAAGACTTAAACGGTAATAATTATTTTGACTGGAAAAAACAAAAAATTGATGATATTGCTAAAATATATTTAGGACTAACCTATACTCCGACCTATGTAGAAAAAGGGGTTCCTTTTCTATCTTCTAAAAATATTTCAAAGGGATATTTATACTAATTTGCAATCAATAAAGTATTAACTATCCAATCAAAACCGGTTACTGATTGAACAATATTGGTATGATTTTCGTAAAATAATGATGCTTCAACTAATCTGTCCTCTACCGCATTCATGTTTTTAAAGGCAC
>CAISJE010000041.1 GCA_903885635.1 uncultured bacterium | reverse complement strand
TGTGCCTTTAAAAACATGAATGCGGTAGAGGACAGATTAGTTGAAGCATCATTATTTTACGAAAATCATACCAATATTGTTCAATCAGTAACCGGTTTTGATTGGATAGTTAATACTTTATTGATTGCAAATTAGTATAACTTATCCGTTGCACCTTAATTATCTTCGCGGCTTTCTTTTTTCTTGATTTGCTTATATAATATTAATTATGAAAAAGTTTTTTTTAATATTGACTCTAATTTTGTTTTCGGCAAACTATGTATTTGCTCAGGGCTTTGACTGGAACTCTGTCAAGAATTTTACAAAGAAACCCCTGCAGACAGAAAAAATAATTGCAACAGAACAGTCAGCAGACAACGAGTTGACAAAAAGCGAGCAGGCAAATTTGCTTTACAACGAAAACAATTTAAAAAATGCATTCGAAATTTTGTTAACAATAAAAGAATCGGAACGCAATGTTCAGGATTGGATTTTGCTGGGGAATATACTTCAAGACCAAAATCGAACATCCGATGCTATTTTTATGTATCAAAGAGCTATTGTACTTAACCCAAAGAATTATAAACCTTATTATAACTTAGGGAATATATATTTAGACGAGGAAAAACCATATTTGGCAGTAGAAAATTATCGCAAAGCAAACAAAGCGAATAATCAATTTCCATATGCTTATTATAATTTAGGTTGTGCATATTTAAAAATAGGGGAGCTGAAAAAGTCTAAAATTGCATTTTTAAAAGCGATTGAACTCAAAAATACCGAACCTGATTTTCATTATAATTTGGCTTACACTTATAAAATGCTTAATAGTTCTGAACTGGCAAAACAATATTTGGGATTTTATAATAAATTGATGGAAAACCATTAATAATTTTTCTTATATTTCTTGATGGAGTTTTATATTTTTTAAATAATTACCAATCAATATTGTCGTAGGATATAAAACTTGGTCTTCAACTTCAGCATGGATTCTTAAATTTTTAACGAACTGTTTTGCAGGGGCATTATTTTCAGCCTCTGCCATAACTTCTAAATCTTCCAGCGATTTAAGAATATTCTCATGATCTTGCGTTAGTTCTGCAAGTTTAGACTTCAATTTATCGGCCATTTTAATGGCTTCATTGGAATTAATTTCCCAATTCCCCTTTGACAGAGCCAACAAGAAACTTAATGGAGGAAGGGCATATTTTTCCTCTTTTTCAAAGTGGTCAGACATCACTTCGTAAAGCACTTTCGCGGGTTGTGCAATATTCCCCTTTAAATCGATTATATTTTTAAGTTCGGAAGACAAATTTTCATGCCCATTTTTAATTGGTTGCGGTGTTTTCGGTTTCATAGCAATTGATACTCCTTTTTATTTTTTTTCTTATCAAGTATAAATTTAAATTTTTAAAATTGTATCCTCTAAATTGTCCCCCCTAATTAGGTGATATTCAAAGACCACTGCACAAGTATAGAAAATTTGTTTTGACTGCTTTCTCCGAAATCTTTGATTTTGAGAGAAATGTCCCTATGCGGGTTCTTATACTAATTTGCAATCAATAAAGTATTAACTATCCAATCAAAACCGGTTACTGATTGAACAATATTGGTATGATTTTCGTAAAATAATGATGCTTCAACTAATCTGTCCTCTACCGCATTCATGTTTTTAAAGGCAC
>CAISJE010000040.1 GCA_903885635.1 uncultured bacterium | reverse complement strand
CTTATGCAATATTGTCGGTACTTAGAGCGGAATTTAACGGCACAATCTCAGCAGCGAAGCATATTATACACGAAGAGATATACCAAATTCACAATGCCCACGAGCGTTTGGTCCTGAAATTGGCTTGCTAAAATCTTTAGATAATTTTAAAGATGTAGATAGAATTCTTTTTCAGCTCCAAGATATTATTTCAACTTTAAAACAAAATTATGAAGCCGAGAAATGGCAAGCAAGTTATCTTTTAGGTATTGAAGCCTATTCAAATCGGGAAGAAATTGTACAAAAAGTAGAAAAATTAATAAAATTGACAAATCTGGGCTTGAAAGACAGAATGGTTTGTCTTGGAGAATTCAAGCAAAGATATGCATTACTGAATGCTCCTAAGTGTTATATAGAGGGAAAAGGAGTTTATCAGTTGACGAAAGGCGAGGAAGAAGTTTTTTACGTAAACAACTTAAGATAACTTTACTTGAAAAAGGGAGTGGTACTGTATTATAATGATTATAAATAAGGTGTGATGAGAAATGAGACAACAAAAAATAGCTGTGATAGGATGCGGAGTTTGGGGCAGAAATATTGTTCGAAACTTTAATAATTTGAATGTTTTGGATACTGTTTGCGATATAGATGAAGAAAACTTAAACAAGGTTATCCAAGAATATCCGCAAGTTAAAACAACAAAAGATTTTAATGACATTATCAACAACCCTGAAATCAAGGGTGTAGCAGTTGTAACTCCAAGCCATATGCATTATAAATTGGTCAAGGAAATGCTTTTGGCAGGTAAACATGTTTATGTTGAAAAACCTATTTCTACAGTGGCAGATGAAGCTCAAGATTTAACTAATCTTGCTAATGAGCGCGGTTTGATTTTGATGGTCGGGCATTTGCTTTTGTACCATCCTGCGGTAAACAGGCTTAAAATGCTTATCGATGAGGGAATGTTGGGCGAAATAATTTACGCCCAAAGTGATAGATTAAATGTAAATTATTTTAAAAATGACCGAAGTGTTATGTGGGATTTGGCTCCGCATGATGTTTCAATGATTAGCTATGTTATAGGCAAAGAGCCTAAACGGGTGATGTCTGCGATTGGGTGTTCTTCAAATAACGATGAAATTATGGATATTACGCACATCGGAATAGAATTTGAGGGCGGAATTATCGCTCATATTTCGGACAGTTGGATTACGCCGAAAAAAAATGTAACCTTGCTGGTCAGAGGAACCAAAGCAACCGCAATACTTGATGATACGCTTGCTGAAAATAAACTGCAAGTTTTTGATAATTACGCTGGCGGGACGTCAACAAATATTCAGCTGGATTATTTGGAAATAGAACCGCTAAAATTGGAATGTCAGCATTTTATCAGTTGTTGTAAAAACAGTAAAAAAGCTCGCTCTGATGGTGAAAACGGATATACTGTCGTAAAAATACTTGAGGAAGCAGAAAAAATTATGCTTGGAGATAGGGTTAAAGAGCTTGACGAAGTTAACTTTGCATTGTCAAGGTTGAAAAAATAGCGTTCTTTTCTTTTTCTTCAGCTTCAAAATTTCGAATTAAAGTGCTAAAACGATTATTAGCATTATCTATATTATCTACACCAAATATTTGCTTTATAACAGTTACTGTTGCTTTGTTAAATGTAGGTTCATTACTCATTGCCAACTCAGGTAATATTTCATGTGGAAATAACGACGACAAGGTAGCAGGTTGTTCTAAAGTTTTACCTTTGGGCGACTTATAATTTACATTTAACACTGTTGGTTGAGAGAACAACTCATCTTTTATTAATTTAAAAGTTCCGCCTATTCCTCGCGTCATTTTTTTAAACTGCCGTTGAAAGAGTTTATATGCTTGTTCGCCGTTTAATGCATTATTTGGAGTAATTGTTGAATAATAATCAGACAATTCTTTATAAAGTATTTTTCTGGTAGATTTATCACTAACCAAAGTTGCCTTAAATGTCAGATTATTTTGTTGATAATCAATCCGTTTTAATAATTCCATTTTTTATACCTTTATTCTTTATAGTACTATAATAATATGATGATTTTTTTTTGCTAATTTCATTGATTTATTTACATTTTGTTACACTATTGAATTTCTATTTTTGATATAATTACAATTATCCTGATTGATACCAACCCAAAAGGAGCTAATGTGGCAAATTTTATAACGATTTTTAGAATATTTTTAATATTTATTTCGACATTTTTATTATTTCAACATACTACTTTTTCTTATATTTTGGCGCTTGTGTTTACAATAATAGCGTTTGCACTTGATGGCGTTGACGGTTACGTTGCGAGGAAATTTAATGAAACTTCAAAACTCGGTGCCATGCTCGATATTATGAGTGATAGAATTGCCGAGAATACACTTTGGGTAACGTTTGCAGTATTAGGCTGGGTGCCGATTGTATTTCCGTTAATTTCGCTCACACGAGGGTTTATAACAGACGGAATAAGAAGTGTCGCTATGGAACAAGGATTTAGTGCATTTGGCGAAAAAAGCATGCAAAGCGATAAAATAGGCTATTTTATTTGCAGTTCAAAATTTTCAAGAATATCTTACGCAGTTGCAAAATTGGTCGCATTTATTCTGATGATTATCGCAAAAACTCCGGGGTTAGATAAGGATTTGGCAGTATTTTTCTATGTAATTGCTTATTTGGGAGCAATTTTTGCAATATTGTTCTGCGTATTAAGAGGTCTACCTGTTGTGTTTGAAAGCAAGAAATTTTTTGTTGAAAAATAGGAATAAATAATTGAAAAAAATTAATGTTGTATTATTTGAACCGGAAATCCCACAAAATACCGGAAATATTGCAAGATTATGTGCCTGTACTGGTGCAAATCTTTTTCTGGTGGGAAAATTGGGGTTTTCGCTTTCTGATAAATATACAAAACGTGCGGGGTTGGATTATTGGGAAAGTGCCAATATCAGAAAAATTGATACTCTTGAGCAATTGCAATCCGAGTTTAAAGATGCTACTTTTTATTATCTGACCACCAAAAGCGAAAAATCTTATTTTGATGCTCGATTTAAAGAGGGAGATTTTTTGGTTTTTGGACCTGAAACAAGGGGGATTCCTGAACGCATATTGGAAAACAATAAAGAAACAGCGATTACGATTCCAATGTTGGAAGGTCAAAGAAGTTTGAACTTGTCAAATTCTGTTGCAATAGTAGTTTATGAGGCGATAAGACAAAATGGGTGGTAAATGGATAAACATTTTGACGAAAAATATGTTAAAACTCTTTTGCCAAAACGCCTAGTGTAATTTTTTGTAAAAAATAAAGTCAATATCCATGCCTATTTAGGAGATATCGCTTGTCTAAAGTGGTTTATTAACAATGTTTTTCAAGCTTTGCAAGATTCCTGTTATTTAGTCCGTAGGATGTGCTGAAGCCCATCGCAAGGGCTAACAACTTTATATTGATGGGCAAATGCATACGGAAATTGTTTAAATCCGCTATTGCATTTACATGCCCATCCTATTTACCTATAAAGGCTCCTTACACACCGCACACGATACCCCGAGAGCTTGTAGCCGATGTCTTGGCTGCCATTACCAAAGTACTGGCTGTATGCGTAGTCGGAATTGTAACTAGTAGCCGACCAGTACCAAGCGGAGCTAAACCCGCCTATGGTGGCACGAAGAGTATACATCGCGTTCAATTCTTCAACGGATGGCAATCTTAGCCCTAGCCCTTGATTCAAGCATGAAGTATTTGCATCCGCCCAATCAAAATTACTTGTGGAACTTGTTGCATCAGCATTTGCTACGCATAGGTCGACTACTTTTTTCATGGTATTAGGACATTCAACCACATTACTCTCTAAAGTATCTAACCTGGTTGTTAAATCACTTACCGTTGTTGTTAAATTCGCTACAGCAGTGCTTAATGCGGTTAAAGCACTGCTTCCGGCGTGGCGCTGTTTGGTAAT
>CAISJE010000039.1 GCA_903885635.1 uncultured bacterium | reverse complement strand
TTAAATAGGTTTCCTCTAAAGTGTGTGTTTTTCTGTAATCTATTACCTTTTTTCTCAAGTCCAAAGAATATGCCATAATTTCACCTCCGCTATTATTATACCATATTTCATTGTTGTTGTCAACTTAAATTACTATAAATGTCATATTTTGTGAGAGGTTTTCGACACGAAGAATGAGTGTCAGAAAAATTGGGTGAGGGGTGGAAATACGCATGCCTTAACGCGAAACCCCTCACCCTGTTTTCTGGTGATTAGTTACCATCAAAGGTCGTTAATTATCGCACCATAGCTTCTTGTTTTCATTCTTACGGGGATAATCGGTTTTGTGGTAAGTTCAATTTCTTCTTTTAATGAAGCTTGTATTTCACTTTTCTTTTTTTGGGAATAATTATTTACAAAAACTTCCACATTCTGTTTAGGTAATAGTGGGGGCAGTATTTTTGTCTCTACCGTTCTGGCAATGTTTGGCGATAGTAAATATGTGGAATAAAATTTTATTTTTTCAAGTTGTTCAGTGGCAGGTGCAAAGCTTAACGCCACCATTCTATTCTCCATTGCACCTATATTTTTATAATAAGTTTGTTGCCACAAAACCTGTTCTTTATCAACATCGATTAAAACAACATAAGTAGACAATTTATAAGTAGGGTCAATCACGCTTGCACCCGGAATATTGAGGAAATCCCATATAGTCCGTTTTAAAAAGTAATTCTGTATATCAGTTTGGCTTGTTATTGCCAAAACTTTATTGGTACCAAAGCAATTGGCAATAGCTTTAAAATCGACAAAAGGAATATTATAATTATATTTGAATTCTTTTAATGCTTTTTTTGTTAAGATACTTAACTTCGTATTTTTTCTTAAAGTATCTCTTACTTCGGTCATGCTTACAGTTTGAACTTGCCCCTTGTTTTTTATTTCGTTAATTGTATCCGATGC
This sequence comes from uncultured bacterium, assembly GCA_903885635.1. GTDB lineage: Bacteria > Cyanobacteriota > Vampirovibrionia > Gastranaerophilales > Gastranaerophilaceae > CAIPUE01. The sequence continues at coordinate 1,396 of CAISJE010000039.1, read as the reverse complement.
AAAAATCACCGAAGAATCAGGATAAACAAGATAATTAGTGCTGTCAAACTGAATATTATCAGGCAAAACCAAGACTTTATATTCCTCAGCAAAAGTTATATTTGCCACAAAAAACACACATAATAAAACTGTAAATAATTTTAAAAATCTACTCATAATCCTATTATATATTCTTTTAAGGATTTGTCTACTTTTTTACATTCCGAGACCACTGCACAAGTATAGAAAATTTGTTTTTTCTTACTTGTGCAGTGGTCGACCTCTCGGAGGTGAAAATAGCGAAATCGGCACGAGGAGGGCCGTTTCGCTATTTGACACCGGACGTCATGAGACTTTGCACAAGAGCATTTTTGCAAGAAAATGGGCTTGTGCATTAGTCTCATTCCATTGTTTCAGTCTTTAATCGTTTGGTTGTGCAGAGCAAGTTGAGATTAGCTATATTTCTTCAAAAATATTTGACTTTGTTTAAATTTTCGCTATTATATATCATAGAGGGATAGGAATTTAGATGAGACTTGTACAAAAATTAAAACAATTTGAACGTAAATATATGTTTTTAAAATGGGCGACTGCCGAAGAATACGGCAAACTTAAATATGTCGGCTATGACTTCGTTGAATTTGATGTAATCAATATTGACACAATGGAATACCGCGAGACTATTTTAATCAACAGCCAATTGATTTTGGAAGTAGTGGTTGGCGGTGCTGATATTGCAAGAATTATCGCTGAGATTTCTTCACAATTACCCTCGGTAAATAAAGAGTGAGATGAAGTTATATACTTTCTGTCTTTATGCATTTGCTTCTTCATTCTGCAGGGGAGAAGTGCACCCTGCGGAAAAGAGTGCCTGAAAGGATTGCTTCGGTGGATATTCATTTGTCACATTCGGCACTTGAAATCTCGCAATGACGGACAGGGGGAAATCATCCCCCTACACTAAAAGGTTAAAGGGACAAAGGGTAAATTAAAGGCTTCTGACACACCGCACACTGCGGCCGGTGCTCTTGTTGAGGTAGTCCTGAAGCCCACTATCAAAATACTGGAGCCATGCGTGAATTGTATTGTACTCAGTGGCGGACCAGTAGGCGTTGCCATAAAACCCGCCTATGGCGGCACGAAGAGTATACATCGCGTTCAATTCTCCATCGGATGGCAATCTTAAGCCTAGACTCGAGCATAAAGTATTTGCAGCATACCACTCGATAAGACCTGATGCATCAGCATTTGCTACGCATAGGTTTGCTACTTGTACCATGGTATTAGGACATTCAACCACATTACTCTCTAAAGTATCTAACCTGGTTGTTAAATCACTTACCGTTGTTGTTAAATTCGCTACAGCAGTGCTTAATGCGGTTAAAGCACTGCTTCCGGCGTGGCGCTGTTTGGTAAT
>CAISJE010000038.1 GCA_903885635.1 uncultured bacterium | reverse complement strand
GCTTCGGTCCCTCATCGGTTTTCCACCTAAAAACCCCTCGCCTCGCAATGACACATGCGGCGGAAGAGGAAAAAGTAAGCGAGATTTGCAAAACCTCTCACCTCTCACTTTTCGGGCTTGTTGCCGCCGTTCGCCGTTCGCCGTTCGCCGTTCGCCGTTCACCGTTCACCGTTTACCGTTTACCCGTCGAACCCCTCGCCTCGCAATGACGGCAACTGCAAGGACGCAAACTCGCCGTCAGGCACTCTTTCCCACGTCATGCTGAACTTGCATCAGCATCTTTCCAGTGAATTAAGTCGGTTAGATCCTGAAATACCCGCATAGGGACATTTTCTACGGCTCAATCTTTCGCCTTGAAAAGCAGTCAATTCAGGATGACGCGATGTTTGTTTTTTTTGCTTTTTTGTCGTCGGGCAGGAATGCCCGACCTACTACTCACCATTCACAATTCACCCGCTAACTATTTAGCTAAAAATCTGAAATATATATAAAATGAACTGAGCGTGAGCGACACAAGCGTAATTACGGCACCATATTTAAAGAACTTCATAAAAGAAATTCTATGACCTGAAATAGCCGCAGTTTCTGAGACAAGTACATTTGCAGCCGCGCCTATTATTGTCATATTTCCACCCAAACATGCACCAAGGGACAAGCACCACCAAAGCGGATGAGTATAGTCAACCCCCATTGTGCCTTGGATTTGGACAAGCATTGGAGCCATCGTAGCGGTGTAAGGAATATTATCAATAATCCCTGAAAAAATTCCCGACCCCCATAAAATTATCATTGCCGTTGCAGCTTGAGAGCCTTGAGTAATATCCAAAAGCCATTTTGCCATCATTGCAATTCCGCCAGAAGCCTCAAGTCCGCCGATTATCATAAACAACCCGATAAAAAAGAAAATTGTGTTCCACTCAACATCGTGCAAAACCTGCTTTGGTCTTTCAAAAATCAAAAGAAAACTAGCCCCTGCCATTGCAACAATGCAGGCTTGAATATGAATTACGTCGTGAAGAATAAACCCTAAAATAACAAGCCCAAGAACAATCGAAGAACGAATCATAAGCGAAAAATCGGTTATTGTCTTAGAATTATCAATTTTTGTTACGTGTAGCATTCGTTCAGGGGTAGTTTTCAACTTTTTTCTGAACATAAACATTAAAATCCCGACACTGACAAACAAAATCAAGGCAATAATATTCGATAATTCCAGTACAAAGTCCAAGAATGAAAACCCTGCTGCACTTCCTATTATTATATTTGGCGGGTCACCTATAAGAGTTGCCGCTCCACCTATATTTGACATTAAAACCTCGGTAATAAGTAAAGGTACAGGGTCTATATCAAGTTCTTTTGCAATAATGAAAGTTACGGGCATTACTAAAATTACGGTTGTTACATTGTCCAAAAACGCAGATGCAATCGCCGTAAAAATCCCCAGAGTAAACAAAACCCAAGTAGGTCTGCCTTTTGTAAATTTCAATAATTCGTTGGCAACCCAATTAAACACTCCGCTTTTAGCCACAATGTTTACAATAATCATCATTGATACAAGCAGGAAAATAACATTAAAATCAATAAAATTGATAAAATAATCGGGGTCTAAATTCCCAATAGAGCCTTTGTCTTGGGACAATAAACCGAGAATTACCGTAAGTGTTGCTCCTACTAAAGCAATTGTAACTTTCGGAATCTTCTCCGTTACAATAAAAAAATAAGCAAAGATTAAAATCCCTGCAGAAAAATTAACGCTATGGAGTTGAATAAAATCGTAAATAAGTCCCATAGACAAAATTATACAATAAAAACAAAAGTTTTAACTTATGCTTGGGCACTCCTTTTTTTATCTGTTTACAAGTGTCTGGCTTTTGAGCTTGCGGAAAAATTAGGAATTTTTCCGCAAGCTCCCTTGTCCGGCACGCACCCATACCACCGGCTATCCCGCAGCTAGTATGGGTGCGTGCACTTCCAAGGTCGGACTTGAAAAATCTCAAAAAACTGTCATTTTTTGGATTTTTCCGCATCCTCTTTTTAATTTTGCAAATCGGGCAAATTCTTTACAAAGTCCGGCACTGAAATATTCGGTTTTGATGGTGATATGTATGTGTTGTTTTGAGTTTGAATAACTTTAGGCCTTGCCAACCATTTAAATGATTTTACAGAATTTTGCCTTTGGATTTCGCCGTCTATTATAACTTTAAATTCTTTTGTGGGTAATTCTGTTTTGGGGCTTAAGTAAGGTATTTCTGATATATTTTCATAAATCGGATTTGTAGTAAATTGGTTTACCAAAAAAGTAGTAATTTCGCCTATTTTAGGAATAGATGAAATGGCTTTGTTCACGGAAAATTCGCCAATAGGTCCCAAAATTCTGACGACATCATCCGAAATTCTTCCCAAAACAATTAAACTAGCTTCGTTATCGGGCATATAATATCTGCCCGTAACGTATAAACTCATTGATGGACCGGAAGTCTTAATCCTGTCAATATTTGCCCAACCGTTAGCGAAAGCGATTTTCCCTTTCATATATCTATATACGCCTGTATTTTTCACAGTAATAGCTTTTGCGATTACATTCAGGCTGGCTTTAAAGACATTATTAGAAACGATATTTTGCGCATAAAGCAGGTGCTCAAATTTACCCAATGCTCCCATTTTTCCGTTAGAAATTATAAAATTTGTATTACCTGCAAGACTATTTAACAGTTCGTTTTTAGATATTCCCGTCATTGAGGTATAATTATCAAAATCAAGTTGACCGTTTATATCGTTATTTCTGCCTGTAAGTGCGATAAGCGCAGGATTTGCTCTCAGCCCCCTGCCTTGCAGGTCAAGCTTAGTCTTTTGGTGGGTTAAATCATAGCTTACGCCTCCTGCCAATTTGCCAAAATATGCATCCGAACGTAAGTTATCAAGATGCAAAATATTGTTTTTTAGTGAAATATCAGAGGTAATATTACTTGATTCAAGTCGACCTATTTTGAATTTTTCTATTACAGATTTTCCGTTCACGATTGTGATATTAGAATTTTGATTAGGATTAGGAAAAGCTTTAAACAAGCTCATTAATAAGTTTAAATTGATATTATTTGATTTAAAGTTAACATTTTTTGCAACAATTCCCTTCGAAAAATTATTATCTATTTGCGCATCAAGACTCATCAACAAATTTGCAACTTGTATCTGAGGGCAATTGATGTTTAAATCTTTACCAAATTGTAATGTTACATTCTTCAAAACTGTTGATGCACTTGGTATTTGAATGAGTGGAACATCCAGCCCGCCCTGAAGTTGAGGATTATATAAATCCCCGACCAGCTTTAAGTTACCTTTTAGTAAAATATTTGAACCCGAATATCCGATGATTGGTACTGAAATTTGATTAGGAATATTTATCATTACAGGATTAAAGATTGGGGATGAGTTTAATCCGGAAATCTTACCATTCAAATCCGTTCTAATATTGTTTATGTAAAGATAAGACGGCTTAATATTCAAATCTTTTTGATTAAATGTCAAACTTAACGTTGGTGCAGAGATATTTATTGCCGTAGGAGTGAAAAATTTTAGACCTTTAATGTCGATTGTTCCTTGTCTTTTTGGGATATAATTTGAATTAATTGCCGCCCTTGTAACGATAATTCTCGCCTTTGTTTTTTTATTTTTCAAGTCAATATTATCGGCTAGCAAGGTTGTTTTCGGAGTCAGTCTATCTAAACGTCCCTTGAATATTGTTTTTACGTTCACGAAACCGTTTAAAATTTCATTCTCCTCTAATATTTTTGTTTTTCCAAATGCAAATAAAACACTTTTTAGTAAAAGTTTGTCAGCCGAAATTAAAATATCGGCGTTTGCGTTTTTATCAATAGTTCCGCTGATTGTAATCGGTTGAGAATTGAATTTTGCTTTTGCCCTTTGTATACTCACTGCATCTTGTGAAAAATCAATATCCGCATTGACTGAATTTAAAGAACCATTGTATAATTTATTTGTAATATTCGCATTTTGAATTTTTAGATATCCGCTTGAGCGAATTTTTTTAAAGTTACTTTTCATATTGAAATTCGCTGTTAGGTAACCTGTTGCATTAATTTTATCCAAATTGTTTTTACCAAATATTTTAAGAATATTATTTGCAATAAAAACTGCATTGCCAAGACTTACTTTATCTGCTCTAACTTTTAAATCAATTTCTTTATGCTTGCCGCCTTTAAAAAATCCTGTAACAACAGCCTTTGAATAATCATTTGTGTAAAAATTTGAGTGAATTTTTACATTACTACCATTAAAATCCAGTTTTAAATCACTCTGTGGAAAAGTTTTCCCCCCAATGGTAAATAATATTTTATCCAAATTCATTTTGCCGTCAATATCAAGATTATTCCGAATTTTTAAATTTGTATTAATATTCGCATTTACATTGTATTTATATAAATCATCAAAAATCTTCATTATATCAAATTTTTTGCCCTTATTTGCAGCTAGAATTTTTGAAAAAACTACAACATTGTAAGAAATTTGTCTTCTTCCGTTAAAAATCAAATTTCCATTCGTTTTCAGTTTAATTTTTTTATTCAGCACAAAATCGGAAATTTTTAAATCAGTTCCCCTAGCAGAGTATTTTTTATTATTATCCATCAATGAAATTCTATACTGATTTACAAAAATATCGGGCATATTGTTTGAAAATTTCAAATTTTGAGTTGCAGATTTGCGGCAATATTTTTTGAGTAGTAATTCACTATTTTTGTCGATCTCAAGATTTAAAAGAAGTTTTTTTGCACTGATTGTATCAATTTCAAGTTGATTAAATAATAGCGGCACAAGAGATAATTTCACCTGTAGGTCGTTAATTTGAGCTAATTTTTTACCGTTTGGGTATTTCAAATCAGTTTTATCAATCAAAGCACCTGCTGACAAATTCCAGGCAGTTTTGATTTTCAGCCCTTTGATTTGAACTTGAAACCCTGATTTATCTTCGATTGTTTTTGTAATCGAAGCAGCATAAGAGTTTAAGTCGACAACATTGGGCAAAACAAATAAAAATGCCAAATATATTCCGACTAATATTGATAAAGCGCTTAGTAAGATAATCTTTAATATCTTCATAAAATTCCCGTAGCTATCCGACTTTATAATAACATGAATAAACTTGTATTATGATTTTTTTTAACATAAAATTGATACATACAAGGAAGGGGAATTATGAAAAAAATAACAGCTAAAAATCTTGTAAAAATATATGGGGACAGAAGTGTCGTAAATGATGTTTCGTTTGAGGTTAACAAAGGCGAAGTCGTTTGTCTTTTGGGCCCGAACGGGGCTGGTAAAACCACAACTTTTTATATGGTGGTCGGACTCGTAAAACCAAACCATGGGCAAATTTTCTTGGATGACAACGATATTTCAAAATGGCCAATGAATATTCGTGCTAAATCAGGTATCGGATATCTTCCGCAGGAAGCATCCATTTTTCGCAAATTGAATGTCCAAGATAACATTAAACTCGTTCTTGAAATGAACGATAAACTAACCGTTAATGAAAAAAATAAAAAACTGGAAGAATTGCTTTCAGAATTCGGGATATTAAAGCTAAGGGGTGAATCGGCAGTCTCCCTTTCAGGCGGTGAAAGAAGAAGAGTTGAGCTTGCAAGAGCTTTGGCGGCAAGCCCTGATTTCATACTGCTGGATGAACCGTTTACAGGTATTGACCCTATCGCAATCGGTGAAATTAAAGACAATATCAGAAAGCTTTCTGATGAAAAAGGGCTAGGCGTTTTGATAACTGATCATAACCCTAAAGCCACTCTTTCTATAACGGACAGAGCGTATGTGATTTTCGACGGTAAAATCAAAATTCAGGGAAACAGTGCGGAAGTCGCCGTTGACCCTGTAGCTAAAGAGTTTTACCTTGGAAAGGATTTTGAGCTTTGATAAAATTGTTTTCAAAAATAAAACTGTATGATAAATATATTTTTGAACAAGTTTTTGCTACGACAATGGTTGCAATTTTACTGTTTACAGTAATTTGGATTGCGCCTGAAATGCTCTTAAATACGATTAGAAAAGTGTTAGAGGGCGGATATAGTGTTAAAACAGGTATTTTGGTTATTTTTTATGAACTTCCGAATATATTGGGTAAAGCACTTCCCGTGGGGCTATTGCTGGGCTCTTTGTTTACTTTTGATAAATTGAGCAAAGATTTTGAATTAACGATTTTTAGAGTTGCAGGGCTTTCTTTTTGGAGAATTTTAGCTCCCGTTTTGGTTCTAAGCTTGATGATTACGGCGTTTTGTTTTGTAACTTATGATAAGCTAATCCCTTTTTCTGCCAACAAGTTGGTGGCAATAAAAAAAGAATACAGCCCGTCTCAATATATTTATACTCAAAAAGATGACAAGAACAGACCGACATTAGGCGTTGTTGTGTCAAGGTTTAATTACAGCAATATCGCAAACGTTATAGTTTTGGATTTTTCCGAGAAGAATTATACGGATTTACACGCACTTTCCAGAATTTATATAGCCAAAAAAGCTGATCACTATAACGATAAATGGACACTACATGATGTTATTCAATATAAGATTTCTAACGACGGGATTTTTGAGGAGATTAGCACTCTTAAATCCATGGATATTCTACATGGTGAATCGGCTCAAAATGCTTATAAACTGATGATTTACTCCCTCAAAAGAGATAGAGAAATTGATAATAAAGACTTATGGGGATATGTTCAACTTTTAAAAAAAGAGGGCTTAGAGGAAGAATACAGATTAATGCTGAATAAATTTTTCCAACGTTTTGCACATCCTTTTATTTGTGTATTGTTGGCGACATTGGGCTGTTTGTTAGGATTTAGTAAGCCAAGAGAGCAACGTTTGATTGGATTTACAATAGCAATTAGTTGCATTTTCTTATATTATATAACGTTGCCATTTTTTGATTTATTAGCTGAAAAGGGCATACTTTCACCGCTAATTACCGCTACATTTCCGCCTTTAGCATTTTTGGGTGCGATTTGGGCATTTTATAAGTCTAAAGAATTTTAACAACAAGGATTTCAAGAATGAAAAAAACTCTTTTAATAATATTTTTATTATTTTTTAGCGCATTTGTTTCTGCGGTGTGGGCTTTTGCCGAGCCTATAAAAATTGATTGTGAGAATGGAATTTATCATATAATATTGGATGGAATAAAAGTTGGCAAAAAACTTGAATTTGTATCGAGTGAAAAACTTATAACGAACAAGGAAGCCCATTTTACCTCAGCTTCTATATTGACAATAAATGCAGGATTTTTTGATCCGAATAATCAAAAAACGATTTCCTATATCGTAACTGACAGAAACACTGTTGCCGACCCTTTACTTAATGAAAATTTGTTATCGAACTCTGTTTTAAGGCAAAATATGGACAAGATAATTAACAGAACCGAATTTAGAGTGGTTGAATGTGATGGGAAATATCATTACGAAATAGTTCCGCATAAGACTCCTGTCGAATTTACTTGTTCAATTGTTACTTCTGCTCAAGGTGGGCCAATGCTTGTACCTGAATTAAGATTAGAAGAAGAATTCTTTATCTTAAAAAATTCTGATGGCAAAATTATACGTGAATCAGCCTCTGTCTTGGAAAAAACAGCCCGAACAATAATAGGACTAAAGGGCGATGATATTCATATTTTAATAATCACAAACAAAAATCCAAAAACAATTTATGAGGCGAGAGATTTATGTGTAAAGTTGGGTCTTGAGCGTGCGATGGCTTTTGACGGCGGGAGTTCTACTTCGCTAAACTATAAAAAATCAATAGATATAGTTTCCACCTCAGATGCAGGCGGAAGAATGTTAAAATCGTTTATGATTTTGAAGTAATCTAAATTTTTGTAAATAAAAAACATAAAACCACGCAATTTTTATTTTTCAGGGAACTTAATATTTTCGGAAAGACAAAAATGAGAATACAAAACAATCTACCCACGAACCCATACACTTCAGGACGAAAAGCAAAGGCTGCAAGTAGTCCGAACTTTTCAGGTGCCCGCTTGCCTCAACAAAGCTTGGATAAACTGGAGGCTTGGTTTAAAAAGAAAGGTCTTTGCCACGATGTTCCAGCTCTTTTATCACCAATATATTCTATAGGCAGAGGCAAAGAGGGCGAAGTCTACCGCCTAAATCAACATCCATTTTTTTTATTGAAAGTTTCTCACGATGATTGTTACAAGACCAATTGTATTAACCAAATAATACCTCTTTCCAATACATTTCCCGAGTATAATTTTGGGCAAGCAATAGCTATTTTACAGAATAATTGTGGAAAATATATTCAAGTTATACTGAAGCAAGAAGGTAAGCCAAATGGAATACAAAATTGGTCAATAATAAGGAGGGTAAACATTTTCCCGAAAGCAAATATTCCAGAGTTTATTTCTCAATTAAAAAAAGTCAAAAATATGCCGCAAGAAGCCTATAATTTGCTGACTGCGGAATTAAAAATTATAATCGATAAAGTTCAGGTATTCGATTTTTATAATCCGCAGAATATTTTGATACACGAAAAAAAACAGGTTTTTAATCCTGTAGATACAGAAATAAGAGCAACCTATGATCGAAATTATTCAAAATGTATTCCAAGCTGTCTTTTATATAGCTTAATTGATGAAATGAATTTCTTGAAAGTTCTTAATTCTGCAAATAGTAAACAAAAACCAGAAATACAAACTTATACTCAAATCATAAAATTGAAAATTGAAAAAGCTGCTCAAAATAATTCTATACTTAATGACGAAAGCTCTTTTGAAAATATTCTAAACCCCACAAGTTTTATCGTTCCACATCAAAAGATTAAGGCACTTATCGGAGATTTTTCTTTTTAATTGCCAATCGAGTTATTTTTAAATAAACAAATTACTTCCTGCTTGAGATGATTCATCAATATAAGTAGCGGCGCCACCGAATTCTATTCCGTCAATTAGTTCTTCCGGTTTTAAGCCCATAACGTCCATTGCCATCGTACATGCGATAATTTTTATCCCATTATTTTGAGCCATTTGAATAAGCTCGGTCAATGACGGAACATTTTTGCTTTTCATGACATATTTCATCATCTCAGAACCCATTCCAAGCATATGCATCTTTGAAAGCGCAAGCTTATCAGGACCTTTAGGCATCATCAACCCAAACATTTTATCAATAAGCCCTTTTTTCACTTTTACAGATTTTGATTTTCTTAAAATATTAATTCCCCAGAAAGTAAAGAACATTGTTGTCTGTTTCCCTGCGGCTGCGGCGGCGTTTGCAATAATTAAAGATGCTATCGCTTTATCTAAATCATTACTAAAAACAACAATCGTTTGTCCGTTATTATTTTTTACTATTTCATTATTCACATTATTCATACCGGCACTTGCACCTTTCTTTATATAAGCTTTTATTATTTTATTCTCAGTTTCTACGCATAAACACTCGTTCCCCGTTGAGTTACACCAAGAAACAATATCCATTTTAAATCCTGAATCTGTGGTCTTGATTTCCACAATTTCGCCGTTTTGCAAATCCTTAATTGTATCGGCAAGCTTCATAATGGGGCCGGGGCATTGCATACCGCAAGCATCAATTTTTATGGATTTTGAAATATCCGGTTTTTCGTTTTTGCAAACTATCGCCTTTTGAGGTCTCTTAGTTTTATCCCAAAGCACCTGTTTATAAAGCAAATAACCGCCACTTAAGCTAAAAACATTTTCGTATCCGTTTTGCATAAGAATTCTTGATGCAAAATAGCTTTTTAACCCTTTAGCGCAATATACGATAACTTTTTTATCCTTGGGAACTTCATTTATTCTATTTCTCAATTCTTCAAGTGGAATATTACAATTGTCTTCAAGCTTACCAATAGCACGTTCGGTTGGGGTTCTGACGTCTAGTACAAAACTGCCTTTAGATAATTCTTCAATCTCGTCCCAATAAACAACTTTTAAATTATCGGCTAAAATATTTTCAGCCACCATCCCCGAAATATTAACAGGGTCTTTTGCGGAGCCAAAAGGTGGAGCATAGCTCAATTCAAGTCCCACAAGGTCGCTTACGGTTTTTCCAAATCTCATTGCCGTTGCGATAACATCAATTCGTTTGTCTATCCCTTCCATCCCGATTGCTTGTGCCCCCAATATTTTGCCGTCGATTGGCGAGAATAAAAGTTTAATAGTCAAAGGAAACGCCTCGGGGTAATATTCAGCGTGCGAAGCCCCATGGACATAAGTTTTCAGGTAAGAAATATTGTTTCTGGTCAAGCCTCTTTCGTTGTTCCCTGTCATTCCAACTGCCATATCAAAAAGCTTAAGAATTGCAGTACCTTGCGTTGCTTTATATTGTGAATTTAGACCGCAAATGTTGTCCGCTACGATTCTTCCTTGTCTGTTCGCAGGTCCGGCGAGCGGAATGAGTGCAGGCGTTTGAGAAACCAAATCCTTAACCTCTATCACATCTCCAACCGCAAAAATATCAAAATCAGAAGTTTGTAAGTGTTCATCAACCAAAATCCCGCCTGTTTTTCCAAGTTCAAGCCCTGCATCAACCGCTAATTTTGTTTCCGGTTTTACTCCGATTGCAAGGATTACAAAGTCAACTTCCAACTGTTTTTCGCTATTCAAATTTATACCCAATTTTTCAGCAGAAGTGAAAGATTTTACACCGTCTCCAAGGTAAAGTTCAACTCCGTTATCTCTCAAGTGATTGTGAAGGTGAGCCGCAATTTCATAATCAACAGGAGCTAAAACCTGTTTTGAAAGTTCAATTATAGAAACATTAATCCCGATATGAGTCAAGTTTTCCGCCATCTCAAGCCCGATGTATCCAGCCCCGATTACCGCAACGTTTTCGATTCGATTTTCTGTTACAAGCTTTTTTATTCTATCAGCGTCATCAAGATTTCTGACAGTCAAAATCCGCTCGTCATTAATGCCTTCAATAGGCGGTTTTATGGGTGCCGCTCCAGGGGAAAGCACGAGCTTGTCGTAAGTTTCTTCATATTGAGTATTCGTATTTTTATCAAGTATAATAAGAGTTTTTTTATCTCTGTCGATTTTAATGACTTCTGAGCGAACCCTCGCATCTATATTTAAAAGTCCCTTTATTTTTTGAGGGGTCATTAATTCAAGCTTTTCTCTTTCCTGAATTACATCACCGCAGTAGTAAGGAATCCCACAATTAGCGAAAGAAATATGGTTTCCTCTTTCGAACATTATAATTTCCGCCTGCTCATCCAATCTTCTTAATCTCGCCGCCGTACTTGCTCCACCCGCAACGCCACCTATTATTAAAACTTTCATTTTTCCACCTTTACTAATTTTACTTTTTACTTTTCACTCGTTTTATCCCTGAATACTTCAAAGTATAGCACAGGAACAACAACAAGCGTTAATAGTGTAGCCACAACGGCTCCAAACATCATTGCAATTGCAAGTCCCTGAAAAATTGGGTCTAGTATCATTACAAATGAACCTACTACAACTGCCAACGCTGTTAAAATAATCGGTCTAAACCTTACCATGCCTGCTCTGAGAACAGCATCTTCAAGGCTTACCCCATTTTTTTGTTCAAGCTGAATAAAATCAACAAGCAGGATAGAATTCCTTACAATAATCCCTGAAAGTGCTATAAAACCTATCATTGAAGTAGCAGTGAAAAATGCATGGAATATTAAATGTCCGGGTAATATCCCCACCAACGTTAAAGGAATCGGTGCCATAATTATTAATGGGGTTGTAAAATCCTTAAACCAAGCGACCACAAGTACATAAATAAGCACTAAGACCGCGGCAAAAGCTATTCCCATATCACGGAAGACTTCTATCGTAATATGCCATTCGCCGTCCCATTTCACGGAATATTTATCCTCAAAATTTGGTTGAACGGAATTGTATTGTTTCAATTTGTACCCTTCAGGCAAATTCAGCTTGGCAACCTTTTGCTGCATATCCAAAATTGCGTAAACAGGGCTTTCTATTTTGTTCGCAACATCGCCCATAACGTAAGTTACACGCTTTAAGTTTTTATGATAAATCGTCTTGTCCTCAATTCCTTGTTTTTGTTGTACAAGTTCGGAAAGTGGAATTAGAGCTCCCATCGGTGTCGGAACGCTTACTTGTGAGAGCGAATTCAAATCTGAACGTACATCAACAGGCATCCTTACAAAAATATCGACAGGTTCTTTTTCCTCGTTAAGATGTATCAAACCTACGGATGCACCGCCAAGAGCCGTTTGCAGAGTTTGCGCAATAGCCTCGGTTGAAATTCCGTTAAGTGCAGCTTTTTCTTTGTCCACCGTAAAAATCACTTTCGGTTGCGGGTCTTCGACTTGCCAATCGACATCCACAACGCCCTTTGTATCTTTAAATATTTGTTTTATTTGTTGTGCAATCTCGATTTGTCTTTTTGTGTCGGGTCCATAAACCTCCGCCACAATTGTACTTATAACAGGCGGTCCCGGTGGAATTTCTGCCAATTTTATATTCGCGTTATATTTTTCCCCGATTTTTTGCAATTCGGGCCTCATTTTTTTAGCCAAATCGTGACTTTGCATATGTCTTTTTTCTTTTGGTAAGAAATTTATTTGAATATCCGCTTCATTACTTCCTTGACGTAAGAAATAATGTCTCACTAATCCGTTGAAATTGTAAGGCGCAGAAGTCCCTATGTAGCTCTGATAATTCATAACTTCGGGGACTGTTTTTATGTATTTACCCAGTTCTTGAGTTACCATTGCAGTCTGCTCAAGCGTTGTTCCCTCGGGCATGTCAACGATTACCTGAAGCTCGCTTTTGTTGTCAAAAGGAAGCATTTTAAATTGAACCGCTTTTAATGGAATTAACATCATAGATAAAACAAGCAAGCCGCCTATCACCATAAACGATTTCATCCGTTTTTTTCTGTCTTTTATCAATGGTGTGAGAATATTTTTATAATAATCCAGTAATTTGCCTTCTTCGTGTTCGGCTGCATCTTTGTCTCTTTTCACATGTTTTAATACAATGAAACTAAGCCAAGGACTGACGATAAACGCCACAAGCAGCGAAAATATCATTGCCGCAGACGCTCCGACAGGAATTGGGCGCATATAAGGCCCCATCAGTCCTGACACGAAAGCCATTGGGAGCAGTGAAGCAACCACCGTAAACGTTGCAAGAATAGTCGGGTTTCCGACCTCATCCACCGCCTTAACAGCTGTTTTAACGCTTGCACCTTCAAGTTTAAAGTGTCTGTGGATGTTTTCGACCACAACTATGGCGTCATCAACCAGTATTCCTATCGAAAATATCAGTGCAAAAAGCGTCACTCTGTTCAATGTATAACCCAACAAAAAGCTTATTAAAAGAGTCAGGGCTAGAGTTACAGGAACCGCAACGGCGACAATAACCGCCTCGCGCTTACCTAAAAATATCGCTACAAGTGCTATTACAGAAATGGTTGCAATCATCATATGACTCAAAAGCTCGTCTGATTTTTCTTTCGCCGTTTCGCCATAATTTCTCGTAACGGTTATATTAACATCATGAGGAATCAATTCGCCTTTTAAATGTTCGACTTTTTCCAAAGTTCTGTGGGCAAATTGAGTGGCATTTGTCCCTTTTTTCTTAGCAATCGCAATTGTTACAGCCTCGTTTGTTCCGGTTTCTTTATCGTAATTGAGGACATAATTTGCAGGTTCTTGAGCCGTATCTTCTATCGTGCTTACATCTTTTAAATAAACGGGAGCAAAATTGTAAGTATTTACAACCAAATTCCCGACATCATCAGCATTATTCAGAAATCCGCCTGTATTAACCAAATATTCACCGTTTGCGGAAGAAAACTTACCCGAAGTCGCCATATAATTTGATTTTTGCAACGCCTGAATTATACTGAACGGACTTAAGTTGTAACCTCTTAACCTATTAGGGTCAAAAGTCACTTTCACCTGTCTTTTTTGTCCGCCCATGATATTAAATTCAGAGGCATCTTTATCTTTTTTAAGCTCATCACAAAGTTCGGTACCTATTCGTCTAAGCTCATAACCTGTGTAGTAAGGACTTTTACTCGAAAGTGTCAACGCCAAAATCGGCACATCATCAATTGAACGCATTTTTATCAAAGGCGGCGAAACCCCTTGTGGAATTCTATCAAAATTTGACTGTAATTTATTATTTAATTTAACTATGCTGTCTTCGGCATTTTCACCCACAAAAAACCGCACAATTGTCAAATTCATGCCGGGTTTTACGATTGAATAAACGTATTCGACACCTTTTATTTCCCAAAGCAATTTTTCCATTGGCTTTGTAACCCTTGCTTCAACCTCTTGGGCAGTAGCCCCTGGATATTGAACAAAAACATCTGCCATAGGCACGATTATTTGGGGTTCTTCTTCTCTTGGAGTCACCGCCATAGCGAACATTCCGAGAATGATTGAGGCTAAAACTATCAAAGGGGTTAATTTTGATTGGATAAAGACTTGGGCAATCTTACCCGAAATCCCTATATGGTCTTCTTTTTGTTCACTGTTTGTCATTTTTTTATTCCTTGCTGTCGGGGCAGGTATGCCCGACCTACTTTTCGCTTATTTCCCCACCATCGATAGCGTTTTCAACGCCTGAAACTATTATTTTATCGCCGTCGGTCAATCCTGAAATGACCTCGACTTTATCGCCTAAATTTTTTCCTGTTTTTATCAATCTGTAGGAAATAATATTATTTTCATCAACAGTGTAAACGCCTGTTAATTGACCTTTTTGAACAATCGCAGCTTGGGCAACAGCAATTGCATCTTTTTTCCCGACCGGAATTTGAATTTTTGCATATAAACCTGAATTTAAGCCTTTCGTATCCAATTTTATTTTGAAAGTCCTTGTCATAGGGTCAACACTTGGAACAACATTCGTAATTTTTGTTTTCAAAGTTTTACCGTCGACAACAAGGTTAACCCCTTGTCCTACACGAACTTGTTTCAGATAGCTTTCATCAACATTTGCCACAATTTCCTGATTAGAAGGGCTTTCGATTGTCAAAATCGGTTGTCCTTGAAGTGCGGTACTCCCTAAATCAATATTTCTCTGCGTTACAATCCCCGAAATCGGCGCAGTAACTCTCGCATAGCTTTGATAAACCCGTACTTCGCCCAACCCAGCTCTTGCTTGTTGAACACCCGCTTGCGCTCTTTGGTATTCGAGAGCTGCGATATTTTTTTGGGTCGAATATTGGTCAAATTCCTGTTTCGTAATAACTTTTTCGTTGTACAAATTTTTATATCTTTGGTAAGTTACCTCCGCCATCTTTTTGTTTTGCGCCGCCTGCTCGACTCCTTTTTGAGCCGCTGAAACCCCTGCACTTGCCCCGATTGCTCTTTGTGCGGTGTCTCGGCTGTCAATTGTCAAAAGTAATTGCCCCGCACTTACGCTATCGCCTTCTTGTACTGCTAAAGAGGTTACTTTACCTGTTATCATTGAGGAGATAACGCTGTTTGTCTTGGATTTTACGCTTGCTGACGTTTCATAATAATTATCAACTGAAGCTTTTGCAACAGTTTCAGTCTTAACTCCGGAAATTATCGGGTGTTCGTCCTTTTCCTTGTGACTTGTACATCCTGTTGTTGCTAAAATTATCAGTGTCATTGTTAAAATTAATTTTTTCATTTTTTTTCACCTCTTTATTTTATGTTGTTGGGCTGGCAAGCCCAACCTACTTTATCGCTTTACTTTTCACTCAACTTCAACTCTTCTTTAATAACCCCGCTTTCAAAATACAAAGTTATCAACTGCGCTTTTAAGTCGTTTCCGCTTTTTACAAAATTCGCTCTCGCTCTGTCTAAATTGGTTTGCGCATCCAAAACATCCACAAAAGTTGATAAAGAACTTTGCCATCTTTTTCTGACGAGCCTTTCGCCCTCTTCTGCAGATTTTAATGCCGCTTGTGCCAGTTCAAAATTTTTGCTTGCTTCATTAACACCCGCAAAAGATTCAAAAACTTTGAAATCAACCGCTTTTTTTAAGCCTGATAAATATGCCTGAGCCTCGTTAGTCTTATCTTTTGCCTTAAGTGTTTCGTATTTTCTTTTGTTACCGTCAAACGCATCCCACTTAAAAAAAGCACCCGCAATGTAATTGTTGCCCTCTGCTCCAAGCGGATAACTGTTGTTATAAAGATTGTACGAAGCGTTAATATTTAAGGTCGGATACCAATCCGCCTGCGCCAATTTTATATTGTTTTTTGCATTCTCAACATTTATTTCCATCGCCCTAACGTCATTTCTGTGGACTGCAAACTCCTTGTAATAATCAATCGGTTTTAGTTCAAGTACGGGCGTTGAATTCGAAATTTCAATCGACTCTTGCCCACCGAGCAAAAGCCCCAGACTCCTTTTTGCAACGCCAAGATTTTTATTCGCTGAAACAAGCCTTTGTTCTGCTTCAACAACCTCTGTTTGCGAGCGTAAAACATCTGAATAAAGCCCCAATTCGCTTTTGTATCGGACATTAGAAATTCTCAAATGCTCCCGTGAATCCTTTAATCCTTGTTGTGCGACCTTAGCGTATTCTTGTGCAGTGCCTATCGCGAGATAACTTTGCGAAACATTTTTTATCAGTTCTTCCTGTTTTCTTAAATAAATATATCCGTTTGCTGAATACTGAACCTTGGACATCTTCATAGCAACAAGAGCTTTTTTATTATAAATGGGCTGTTCTAACATTCCGTAAGTTAAAAAGTTTGTAATATTGCCCGGACTGTTAAAAGACCCCGGTGCTCCCGCAAAATCAGCGGAAGATAATCTTGTTTGGTTTAATTTCAATGCAAACACTTGAGCAGGATTATTTGTGGATATAAAATCTTCGCCCACTCTAAGTTTTGGCATCATAGCACTTCTGGCAATCCCGATATCTCTTTCGGTTGAAGAAAGAGCGTTTTTCATCGCGATAATTTCATCATTATTTTGTAGCGCAATCGCAATCGCCTCTTTAAAATCTATGGCATGTGCGATGCTTATTTCTGCAAAAACTCTTGATGAAATACTCAACATCAATATAAAAGTTATTATTAATTTCTTTTTCATGGTTTGTAACCCTACTACTCAGCTTTTTTGTATTGCCCTCATTGGACAAAATTTTATACATTTTCCGCATTCAACGCAAATTTCCTGATTTACCACAGGTAAACCAAAACCTTCTTGGCTGATTGCACCTACGGGACAAACCTTTATTGATGGACAGCGGTGATTTTGCGGGCATCTGTTTTTATCAATCGTAATCATTTATTCTTCTCCTTCTATTGGTGCCATATATTTTTTAGAATTTCAATAACAAATTCATTAACAACCTTATAGCAAATCTGATTCCCTTTTCTGTAACCCTCAATAACTCCTGCATTTTTAAGTATAGTAAGATGCTGAGAAACATTTGGTTGGGCGATACCCAAACCCTCTGCCATTTTGCTGACATTACATTCGTGTTTTTCAATTAATCCGATAACTATTTTTAACCTTGTCGAACTTGAAAGTGCCTTGAAAATTTCCGCTATTTTTTCTGTATTATTTTTCATATACAACCACTCCCTATAAATATTTATTCAAGATTGTTGAAAGTTGACTCTGAGAATGTAGTCCAACCATTTGTTCAACAACCTTTCCGTCCTTGAATACCAAAAGTGCAGGAATACTGCTTATTCCAAACTCTGCAGAGGTAGTTCTGCCGTCATCTACGTTCATTTTCGTAATTCTAGCCTTACCCGCAAACTCTTTTGCCACTTCGTCCATAATCGGGATTTGCTTTCTGCAAGGTCCGCACCAAGTTGCGTAAAAATCCACCAAAACCGGCTGGGTTGAGCGCTTCACTTCCGCCTCAAAGTTCACATCGTTTAATTCAATAACATTTGTCATAATGCACCTCCATACAAATTTGTTAATACATCATGCACATATTGGAATATATGCATATTCATATGTTAGCATATTCTTTTTAAAAAGTCAACTGCCTGTTTTAATATTTTTTAGTATAGTTTTTAAATGGTAACAATTCAGATATAAACCCCTTTACGTCATAGCAATGACGCAAAACCACTGCACAAGTGTAGATTTTTGCTTGCAAACTTTATGGTTAATTAAAAGCTGAGTTGTTACTTCAAATGTCGGCGGGATATCTATCCCGCCGACATTTGAAGAGTGTATTTTTACATTTGTCAGAGCCTGAAACTTCTGTACATATTCCATTCTAGTTTTTTGAGTACTTTTTCGGAATGGAATCTATAACTTCAAAAATAGGGGTCAGTATTTTTTTAACTGGGGACGCTATTTTACCAACCAAAATCCATATATTTTTTTCGAATTCAGAGGGGGTAGAATTAGTTTGGCTCTGTGCGCTAATTTCAGTTCCTTGGACCTCTTTTTTTAACTTTTTTATGGCTTTAGCCTGTTTGCTTAAGTCATTAATCCTCTCTTGCATTTGTTGTCTTACTTCAAATATTGCATGGTCTATATCGTCAACAAACTTTAGTTGTTCTGTAGCTTGTTTTTTACCAATCTCTCCTGTTACTGTTCGCTGAAATTCCACTGGTGATAATTTATTATCCCAAGCATTTAGAATAGACATATTGCGAAATAAAATAATGCCAAAAACTAAAAAGACGATTTTTCATCAAGGTTTGTTCTCTTTATGCAAAATCTAAATGAAAATTCCAAAGTCCTGCACAAACCTTAACAAATTTGTCATCTATGCCATTT
>CAISJE010000037.1 GCA_903885635.1 uncultured bacterium | reverse complement strand
TCAGGAAGTTGAAAAAAAAAATCCAATAATTGAAAAACCGATTAAAAAAGAAGTAGAATCTGAGGAAATTGGCGAGGAAGATGAATTTATAGAACAAAAATTGTCTAACCCTGAGAAAAAGGAAGAAAAATTTATGCCTTCCGATCAGGTTTCGATGGTCATAAACCTTTTTGACGGTAAATATATAGATTAACCTATTTTAACTGTTTCTGCGGCGTTGTAAGAACTTCTAACTAACGGTCCGATTTGGTAGGTTTTTATCCCGACTTGTTTTGCCAATATTTTCAATTCCTCAAATTCCTCAAGCGTGTAGTATTTTTCCACAGGCAAATGTTCTTTTGAGGGCTGAATATACTGCCCGATAGTCACAATATCACAACCAATATCTTTTAAATCCTTTAAAGTCTGTTCCAACTCCTCAAAAGTTTCGCCTAAACCTACCATAATACCCGATTTTGTTAAAATCTCTGAATTATCTTTCACGTATTTTAAAACATCAAGCGAACGCTGATAAATCGCCTGCGGTCTGGCAGTTTTGTACAACCTCGGCACGGTTTCGATATTATGATTGAAAACATCTGGGGGGTAAATTGATTTGATAATTGTATCGAGTGATTTTGTGTCACCCTTGAAATCAGGCGTAAGGATTTCTATTTTAGTTGAAAAGTCTATAAGTCGAAAAGTTGAACAGTTTAAACGAAGTAAACGGTGAACGGTGAACGGTGAACGGTGAACAGTAAACGGTTTTGCTTGCTTTTTACTTTTTACTTCTTTAATGCAGTTTGAAAAATGTTCTGCTCCGCCGTCGGGCAAGTCGTCACGGGTCACGGAGGTTATCACGACGTATTTTAACCCAAGTTCCTGAACGGCTTTTGCGACGTTTTTTGGTTCGTTTTTGTTCAAAGGTTGAGGTTTTTGACATGAAATATTGCAAAAACGACAGTTTCTCGTACAAACGTCCCCCATAATCAAAAAAGTTGCCGTGTTTTTCGTGTAACATTCGTTTTTGTTAGGGCAACGTGCCGACTCGCAAACCGTGCTTAAGCAGTGAGTTTTTAAAATACGACGAACATTTTTTGTTTTTTCCGTATCAATAATCGGGCGTTTTAAATATTCAGGAAGTCTTGTCATTTTTTTCCTTTTTTGGTCGAAAAGTCGAATAGTTTAACAGTTTTTGTCGGTGCGGTTAAATCCGCCCCCTACCGTTCACTGTTTACTGTTTACCGTTTACTAGTTTTAAACTCTCATAAATTCCCTCGGAATAAGTCGGGTGAGCAAAACAACATTTTTTAAGCTCCTCCACTCCCAAATTGTTCTGCATCGCAATTGTCAATTGATGAATCAACGCAGACGCCTCTTTTGAAATAATATGGGCACCTAAAATTTTACCGTCATTATCAGCCAAAATTTTCACAAACCCTTCCAAATTACCTTCAGTCGCCGCTTTACCCAGCGCAGAAACGGGAAAAACAGATTTTTTGTATTCAATATTTTTCGCAATTAAATCCTGCTCCGTTGCCCCAGCCCAAGCTATTTCAGGGTTTCCGTAAACAACAAAAGGCGTGATAAATTCTTCAATCGCGTTGCCCAAAACAATATTTTCCACCACTTGAATCCCCTGATGGCTTGCAAAATGTGCAAGCTGAGTCGAGCCGTAAGCATCACCGATGAAGTGAGAGGTGAGAGGTGAGAAGTGAGAGGTGAGAGCTTTTCTGCCCGTTGCGAATAACACGAAATCAGGCTCGAGAACTTCGCCGTTTGACAACGTTACTTTTTTCTCTTGAATTTCTTGTACTGAAGTTGACAAGAACATTTTTATTTTAGACATTTTAAAAATTCGTTCTAAACGTTGAGAAACCTCAAAATCGGCTAACGGTAAAAGCTTATCCGCAAGCTCTACAATCGAAACATATACCCCAAAGGCTGAAAAAATTCGCGCCCATTCAACCCCTATAGCACCGGAACCCACAATTAAAACTTTTTGAGGCAATGTTTTAAGTCCCAAAACATCGTCAGAACTCACAATAAACTCATGGTCAAACTCAAATCCGCCCGCACAAACGGGCTCAGAACCGGTTGCAATAAGAACATGTTCACATTCGTAAATCTCGCCGTTAGCGTCGATAAGTGAAATTCCGTTCACCGTTTTCCGTTCACCGTTTACCAATTTTACCTCCGCGTTTACAATCTCAATATTATGGTTTTTCAAAAGCATTTCGAGTGATTTTCTTAACTTTTCAACTATTTTTTCTTTTCTCTCAACCACTTTTTCAAAATTAAGCGAAAAATTTTCTATCTCTATCCCGAAATTCGAAGCCTTTTTGATTGAATTATATAAATCTGCAGAATATAAAAAAGTTTTCGTCGGGATACAGCCCTTGTTAAGACAAACTCCGCCTAAGTGTTCTTTTTCAAACAAAATAACCGTTTTACCCAATTGCGACGCACGAATTGCCGCAGTGTATCCCGCAGGTCCCGAACCGATTATCGCAAAATTATATTTTTTCATAATATCCCTCTCACTCACCTCGTATAAACCCTTGGCAACCTAACCTTAAGCCGACAAGTCAATTCATAGTTAATCGTGCCAACGATTTTTGCCCATTCATCAATGAATAAATCCTCGCCCAAAAGCGTAATTACGTCGCCCTCTTGAGCCTCAACATCCGTTATATCAAACATCATTTGGTCCATTGTAATATTTCCGATTAGTTTAATTTTTTCATTATTAATGGTTCCGTAAATTTTATTTGACAAAGCCCTTGGAACACCGTCAGCGTAGCCAATCGGGACTGTCGCTACTTTTATATCTTTATCCGCTACAAAAGTATGCCCATAGCTTATTCCCTCGCCCTTTGGCATTTTGTGAATTCTTGTTATTCGCCCTTTTAAAGACAAAACTGGTAAGAAAATCCCGTTTACTGTTTCCCGTTTACCGTTTACCCCGCCCGATAAATCTGGCATTAATCCGTATAATCCAATCCCAGCACGTACCATATCGAATTGAGAATCAGGATAAGACATTATCCCTGCAGTGTTTAGAACGTGTAAAATTAAACCGTTGGTATCAATCTGCGAAATAATTTCGCTCCATTTATTTAATTGTTTTTGGGTTTCATTTTCATCCTCGGCACATGCCAGATGCGAAAAAACTCCTTTTAAATCAATGAAATCAGCCTTTTGAACTTTCGTTATAAATTCCACCGCCTCATCTGCACAAACCCCAATCCTATTCATGCCTGTGTCAAGCTTAATATGAGCCTTAACTTTTTGCCCTGTTCTTTCAAAAGCCTGCTTTGCCGCTTGAATATGTTCTTGCGAAAAAATTGAAATCGTAATATCATTTTCTACGGCACTTTCAAACGACCAGACCGGTGCCGCACCCAAAACCAGAATATCACAGGTTATTTTAGAATCTCTCAAATTTAAACCTTCATCAATGGACGCAACCCCAAGAATATCAACACCCGACGCCAACATTGTCGGTGCAACCATCACTGCGCCATGACCGTAAGCATCCGCTTTAACTACCGCAAGTAATTTTACGTTTTTATTAACAAGTTTTTTTATCGCTTTTACGTTTTGCGCAAGATATTCAAGGTTAATCTCAATCCAAGAATCTCTGTGAACATTTATGTATGATTGCCTTGATGTTTTCATTCCTTAATTATAAATCAAAAATAAACGGTGAGAAGTGAGGGGTGAAAAGTGAGAGTGAAAAGCAGTTTAACAGTTGAATAGTCGAAAAGTAGAATAGTTTTAGGTTTAAAGGTAAACCGTAGGGTGCGGATTCAGCCGCACCGTCAATAAGCCCCGAAAGAAGCAACAAGTTCAAAGTAGTTAACTGTTAAACTTTTCACCCCCCTTTTTTTTAAAGGCGTTTCATCCCAAAATTAATGCTACTTTCATCAAAAAAATGGGTTTTTGTTACTATATGTGTTAATTTTAATGCACTTGCCCTGTCAATTAGACACCCACTTGTATTCAAAATTTCTTTATGTGATAATAATAGCGTTAAATAGTAGTTTTTAAACTAAAAGAAGGAGAAAATTATGCCAACATTTATTGAGGATATTACAGCAAGACAAATTTTAGATTCACGCGGTAATCCGACGGTTGAAGTCGATGTTCAATTATCATGCGGAGTTATGGGCAGAGCTGCTGTTCCGTCAGGCGCTTCTACAGGTATTTTTGAAGCATTGGAACTTAGAGACGGCGATAAATCAATGTATTTGGGTAAAGGTGTTTTGCAAGCGGTCGATAACGTTAATAGCAAAATTGCGCCTGAACTTATCGGTGAAGATGCGGCTAATCAACAAGAAATTGACAGAATTATGTTGCAATTAGATGGAACTCCTAATAAAGCAAACCTTGGTGCTAACGCTATTTTGGGAGTATCTTTGGCGGTTGCGAAAGCTGCTTCTTTGGCTTATGAAATGCCTTTATATAAATATTTGGGCGGTATTTCGGCTAATACGTTACCTGTTCCGATGATGAACGTCATTAATGGCGGCGCACATGCTGACAATAATGTTGACATTCAAGAATTTATGATTACTCCGGTAGGGGCTGAAACTTTCCAAGAAGCTATCAGAATGGGTGCTGAAACGTTTCATGCCTTGAAAAAAGTTTTGAGCGATAAAGGATTAGCTACCTCTGTTGGTGATGAAGGCGGATTCGCTCCAAATTTATCTTCTAACGAAGAAGCTCTTGAAGTAATCATTACGGCAATCAAAAATGCAGGCTACACAACAGAACAAATTAAAATCTGTTTAGACCCTGCTTCATCTGAGTTTTATGAAAATGGACAATATAACTTAAAAGGCGAAGGCAAAATTCTTTCAAGAGAAGAAATGGTTGACTTCTACGCTGATTGGACTGAAAGATATCCGATTATTTCAATCGAAGACGGCATGGCTGAAGAAGATTGGGAAGGCTGGAAAATGCTTACAGAAAGAATCGGCGACAAATGCCAATTGGTCGGTGACGATTTGTTTGTAACAAATACAGCAAAACTTTCTGAAGGGATTGAAAAAAATATAGCAAACTCAATCTTAATTAAAGTTAATCAAATCGGAACTTTGACAGAAACTCTTGCTACAATCGCTATGGCGCACAAAGCGGGTTATACTGCGATTAGTTCACATCGTTCAGGTGAAACTGAAGATACATTTATCGCTGATTTAGCCGTTGCTACAAATTGTGGTCAAATCAAAACCGGTTCGGCTTCGCGTTCTGACAGAATTGCTAAATATAATCAGTTAATCAGAATCGAGCAAGAACTCGGCTCAGCGGCTAGATACCTTGGTATTAAGGCATTTAACGGACAAAACGCTCAAAAAAATGCGTGTTGCTGTTGTCACTAATTAAGTATAAGGTTGAGTTGGAAAACTAAACCTACTAAATCAAATGGGGCAAATTTTCTTTTAGAAAATTTGCCCCATTTTTATATTTTATATTTGCCTCTAAAATTCAATGCCTTTTCTTGCATCAATCCCCATGTTCCAGTAATGTTTTATCGGCTCGATTTTTGAAACTAAATGAGCTATTTTTATTGCTTTGGGGTGTGCGTTTCTTCCGGTTAAAACTATTTCCATATCTTGAGGTTTATTTTTTAAAACCTCAACAACTTCATCAATATCAAGGATTTTTAAATCAATAGCTATATTAATTTCATCCAAAATTATTAATTGATATTCATTATTTTTAATGGCTTGCTTGGCGATTTCCCAACCTCTTTTGATTGCTTTTTCGTCATCCTGACACATATTGTGGGCATAAACTATTCTATCAAGTCCGGCTTGTTCAATTGTTAGGTTTTCTTGAATTGAATGTGACAGATTTCTAAACGAAGTCAATTCGCCGTAATTGTCGCCGCCTTTGGTAAACATAACTACAAGAACTTTCCAATTCCGCCCCAAAGCGCGCATTGCGAGTCCGAGCGATGCGGTAGTTTTGCCTTTGCCGTTCCCTGTGTAAATCTGGATATATCCGCGCTGTTCCCAGTTTGGATTTATTAAATCTGCATTTTTAAGTTTTTTATCCATTGATACCTTGTTTCATTTATCCCTTTATTATATATTAAAAAAATGCAGGAGAAAAAAGAATTAAGAATAAAAGCAAAAGAGATAAGAAATTCGCTTGATATTGAAACCATAAGCGAAAATATTGTTAAAAATATTCTGAGTTTAAAGGTCTATCAGGACGCAAAAAATGTAATGATTTTCTATCCTTTAAAGCATGAAATTCATCTTTTGGCTCTTTTAAACGGAAACAAAAACTTTTACCTTCCAAGAGTTAATGGTAGCGAATTACTCGTTTGTCCCTACAAAACAGGTGATGAATTAATAATCTCTAAATTTAATACTAAAGAACCTACCTCAAAGCCTGTTAATCCAAATATTTTGGATATTGTTTTTGTTCCTGCTTTAATGATTGATGAAAATTTCAACAGGCTCGGATATGGGGGCGGATTTTATGATAGGTTTTTATCACAAAATGCAACAAACGCGACAAAAATCGTTGCAATCCCAAGTCAACTAATAATAGAAAACATTCCCTCAGAGAGTTTTGACATAAAAATGGATATCATAGTTACAGAAACTAGGCATTAAACAATCCGTAAAGCTTATCCTTTATTTCTGATTCATCAAGTTCTTCTGTCAATCGATTTAAGTCCAAAGCCATTTGATAGTGGCTTGCCGCTTCATTATATTCGCCCATTGCCTGAGCCGCACGACCTGCGTTAAAATATGCCAAAGTATAATTAGGGTTAATTTCTATTGCTGATTTAAAATATAATATCGCTTCTTCAGGAACTCCAATACCATCAAGATAAATTACGCCTAAATTATTATTGGCAATATCATATTCAGGATTTAATTCAATTGCGCGATGATAAGCAACAATTGCTTCTTCCAAGTAATCTTTTTCCCAAAGCGCAATCCCTACTTTTGAATAAGCTCTGTAATCTTCACTGTTAATACTTATTGAATCGCAATAAGCCCTTATTGCGTTGTCTAAATCCTTTTCCGCCATGTACGCATCTCCCAAAGAAAGACAAATCTCACTATTCTCAGGGTCCAAAATAATTCCTGCCTGAAAAGAAGCCACGGCAGCTTCAATATTGCCTTTTATTTGGTAATAAATAGAGCCTAATGCTTGACAAACTATAGAGGTCCATTTTTTATCAGGATTTAATTTAATAGCTTTTTGATAGTATTCGATAGCTTCGTCGTATAATTCAGCCTGAACAAAAGAGTAAGCTAAAGAGTTGTTATAAAAAGGGTTATCGCAATCTTTTTCCAATGCAAGCTTAAAGGCACTTACGGCATGGATTTTATCTACTTTATTTAAGTATAAATGACCTAATTCGTAATAAATCTGAGCAGTATCTTCTTCAAGTTCCAGCAATTTACTATAGCAATCGATTGCTTCATTAATATTTTCAGGGAAAAAGGTTTGGGTAACGGTTGCGAGCTTAATTAAAACATCGCGATTACTCGGGTTAGCTTCCAATGCTCTTTTGTAGCAGTCCACCGCAGAATCCATTTTATTCCGTCTGATGCAAATATCCGCTATTTTATGGTAAAAAAGTTCTTCTCTTTGAGTTTTTTTAATTGCTTTTTTATAAATTTTGACAGCCTGAGTGTAATCATTAAATTTTTCAAAAAATTCTCCGCTTGATTTATAATACATAACAGAAAATGCTTCTGCAAAATTTCTGTAAAGCATTTTTAAAAACGTGAAATCCCAAGCGAATATCAATCCTCCCGTAATCAAGTAATATAGACACTTTGCAAATTCTTTTACGGTAATTTTTTCGACATTCATTTTTTGTAAAATTGACAAGGATAAAATTAATCTGGGACGAGAAGAATTCAATCCGCCTATTTTTATGGCATTTTTAAACTCAGCTTCCGCCGACTTATAATCATTAGCAAGCTTCATGAAATATCCGGCATAAATATGAGCATTAATATTTTTTGGTGCAATAGAAATAGCAGTCTTACATTGCTCAATAGCCGTTTGTAGACCGATTTGCCCGTTTTCCCACATCAAACTCGCCAGCCTGTAATAGCTTTCAGGCTGGCTCGGGTCTAATTTAATCGCGTCAATATAATGCCCTATTGCTTCTTGCAAATAATTATCTTGTAATTTTATTAAATATTTTTCGTGTGCTCCCCTTGCTTTTTCTAATGATTCTTGGGCTTTATCTAAATTAAGTGTCAAATTTGAACGTATAATTGCCTGCTCGAGCATGAATAACTCCTGATATAAAGTGTCTAACCTCATCTAAGTCGTCAAATCGGTTTATTACCTTTATACGTATCGGCAAGAAATACTTCATTTGGTGTAGAGGGAAGTGAATGTATTTTGGCGCATTTGTAAAGTTTTATAATTTTACATTCATTTTGTGAGCTTGCGGAAAAATTAGGAATTTTTCTCGCAATCTCCCTTGTCCGGCTCGCACCCATACCACCGGCTATCCCGCAGCTGGTATGGGTGCGAGCACTTCCAAGGTCGGACTTGAAAAATCTCAAAAAACTGTCATTTTT
>CAISJE010000036.1 GCA_903885635.1 uncultured bacterium | reverse complement strand
AACGACATCCCTTGATTAATTAATAATTCCATCTGATGCCTATCTTTATCATTTAATTGCTCATATGTCTTTTTCATGTGCCTATTCCTTTCAATTCTATTGTATTTGAAAGGTGTTGCACTTTTAATCAGAATTTTTGTGTGAACTCTTAATGAAGAAATGTGACTTTTTAGTTGGTATTTTATCTCTTTTATTACGAAATTGTTAGATAATAATTTTTCCGCAACGGACTTTAAATCCTTAGATTTATACCCTGCATTTTTGGCTGAAAGCTCGGCGTTAAGCGTATTTATATACTCTGAAACGAATATTTTTTGTTGTGGTGTTATATCTTTCATTTTTACATTTCTTATTATTTTTACTTATTATTTGTGTTTTTTAGAAAAAAATTATATAATAAACATGCTATTTATATTTCGGCTAGTGTAAAATCTTAACAGGAGGGTGGAAAATGGGTAACTAAAAATGCTTGGACACGTTTTGATATTTCCTTTCATCTGACCTGTCTGTTTTTTAGTTTAACTTTTTTACTTTCCTGTTTTTCTTTTTACTTCTCTCATTTATTGTCGTTTTATCTTAATCTCCGGAGTTTCTAACGCATTTTTACCTATTTTTGAACGCATGTTGGCAAGAGAATCTTTATACATGCCATACCAATAAGAAAATTTACTGTATTCAGCATTTCCTTTAAGCCGCATACAAGTTCCGTAGACCAATATAGGTTCAACGAAAGGGCAAGGAATAACCGAAACATCATCTGCAGCCTGCATTGATGAAATATCCTGAGCATCGGCATCTTGGGCAAAATTATTGGTATAATAAACAACTTCGATTGTTTTATCGGCATCAAAAAGCGGAAGTAAAATTTTGTCGTTAAAGACCGTATAAGTGTTAGACGGCTGTTTATTTATCAAGAATTTTTCAAAATCGCCGAAAAATTCATACTTTTTATTATCTATGTATATCGAGTGAATTCGCCCCTGAATCGTGTTAAAAAATTCGCCCGTATTTTTAGGTAAATCAATCTGAAGTTTCCGCAAAAGAAAATTCCAATTATCAAACCCGCAAATTTCTGCGTTAATAATATTTATAATATTCTTTATTTTTTCGTGGTCGTTTTTTACCAAATCGGTAAAAGAATTAGATTTTTTGTAATTCAATTCGACCAAACATTTATTTATCAATTCAAAATAATTCATTTAAGCTCCTTTGCTAAGACTAATGCCCAAGTCCATTTTCTTGCAAAAATGTCCTTGAGCAAAGTCTCATGACGTCTAGTGTCGAATAGCTAAACGGCCCTGCTCGTGCCGATTTAGCTATTCTCACTTTTGTTAGGTCGCCCACTGCACAAGTAAGAAAAAACAAATTTTCTATACTTGTGCAGTGGGCTCTTATAGTAATTTAAGTTGACAACAACAATGAAATATGGTATAATAATAGCGGAGGTGAAATTATGGCATATTCTTTGGACTTGAGAAAAAAGGTAATAGATTACAGAAAAACACACACTTTAGAGGAAACCTATTTAACTTT
>CAISJE010000035.1 GCA_903885635.1 uncultured bacterium | reverse complement strand
TTTTAAACGCCATATCTATATTCATCTCATCCTCCATAAAATTAAACAATACATCTGTATTCTTTAATTTTAAAAGAAATAAGCTTGATTATCATACTTTAGATAGGTTATTTTTATTCTATTTCGCAATATGTCTAATGTAAAACTCGCTAAAACTTTCTAAAAACTCAAACAAGTATAGTAACAAGATCGTCGCATAATACTCAAAAATAAACACGTCGTTTTCATTATATTTCATTATTGAATAGTATTTTTCAATAAAATCATTCCTGTCAAAATTCCTTATAATAGTGTGATGATGATTATACTTTGTAATGGTGAAGAAAATTCCTTCAGTTGTATCGGAAGCAAAAACAGAATTATTTCCAGCAAAATGTATAAGTTCATCTCTAATTTTTCTAACAAAGGAAAAGCAATCACTTACCTCCTTTATGCATTCAAAAAGTTTTTGCCCATACAAATCTGATGCTTGTTTTTCATGTTTATTGTTCCAGTTAACCAAGCAGTTAAAAGAGCTACACGGAACCTGGTTTTTTTATTTGCATTTTTAGAGATTATTTCTGGCACAAAGTCCATTAAGGAACGATATTCAACATGGAAATATTGAATGTCTAACCCAATATATTCGCGCCACATCGTTGGTAATTCATCTTTGGTTTTATTTTTGTATGAATCAATTCGGGTAATGATAGTAAAAAGATTGCTCAAATGATTTGATAGCTTTGTTAAATTTCTATAAAATATATCACAATTTTCAAATTCCGAGTCTGGAAAATCTTTAAATCGGCTCATATGGGCAGCCCCTCGCAAAATTGTAAAATTGCTTAAATATACTAGCGGCTTATATAGGTGTTCATACTTATCATATTCACAAAATATTTCTTCGGCTATTTTGATTTTACTCAAAAGATCATTTTTTAGCTCTACTTGCAAGATTAGTTCCTTTTTATTTTGATATTAGTAGCTTTTAGAAAATTCTATAATTAGAATTTTCTCACATATAATTTTAACACAACAACTCCACCTATTTAAAAACAATGTAAAGAAAACTAAAGACATCCCCAAAAGAGCAAAACCGCTATTAATAGAGCGTTATGCCCATAATTAAAATTTGACAAGTTGAAGTAAATCAAAAACATCAGAAATAAATGCTTGACAATCAAACATATTTGAAGTAAACTAAAAACATCAGCTAGAATTTATGGGGAATTATGAAAGCAACCATATCACAAAAATTAAAAAATATATGCGAGATCCAACTTGGTTATCAATTCAGAACGAGATTTGAACATGACTTAGCTGGCAATTACTTTGTAATCCAAATGAAAGACATTAAAGATTACTCTTTAAGCACGGCCGAGCTTTTAAAGGTTAAGCTTCCTAAGGTCAAGAATGATTATTTAATAACTCAAAACACTATTTTATTTACCCCTAGAGGTTATAACAATAATGCAATTTTCATTGATGAAGCCTTAAATGATACAATAGCTTCCTCCCAATTTTACATTATAAAGGTAAGCGACAAAAATGTGTTGCCCGAATATTTGACTTGGTACATCAATCAAAGCCCTGCTCAAAAATATTTCACGAGCAACAGAGCGGGAACAACGATTCCTATTATTAATATCGCTCAATTAAAAGAACTTGAAGTTAAAATTCCTGACATTGAGACACAAGAAAACATAGTAAAAACCTACAATTTAGCTTGTAAAGAAAAAGAAATTTATCAGCAAATCATGGACAAACGACATACACTTATATCAGAAGCGTTACTAACAAAAATTAATGCATAAAAGGAGAACAAAATGCCTACAGTTGAGGAAATCAGACAAGACGAAATTAATTCAATAGCCTGGAAAGCTTGCGACACTTTTAGAGGGGTTGTTGACCCTTCAGAATATAAAAACTATATTTTAGTATTTCTTTTCATCAAATACCTAAGTGATGTTTGGAAAGATAAGCTTACAAAATGTAAAGAAGAATTCGGAAGCGACCAAGAACGCGTCAGCCGAAGAATGAGTCGTGAAAGATTTGTCCTTCCTGATAAATGTGATTTTGATTACATCTACAGTATGCGTACCGAAACAAATATTGGTGAAATAATTAACCACGCACTAGAAGAAATTGAAGAAGCCAATAAGCTAAAACTTGAAGGTGTATTCAGAAACATCGATTTCAACTCAGAAGGTAATCTTGGCGAACCAAAAGACCGTAATAAAAGATTAAAAAACCTAATAGAAGACTTCAACGATTCAAGATTGGATTTAAGACCTTCAAAAATCAACAATAAAGATATCATTGGCAATACTTATATGTATTTAATAGAAAGATTTGCAAGCGATGCAGGCAAAAAAGGTGGGGAATTTTACACGCCTGATGAAGTTTCAATTCTTCTTGCTAAACTTTTAAAACCAAATGAGGGAGCTAGAATTTGTGACCCGACTTGTGGCTCTGGATCTTTGTTAATCCACGTAGGTGAAGAAGTTCCTAACTCAAACTTCTCCTTATACGGTCAAGAAAGCAACGGGAGCACTTGGGCACTATGCAAGATGAATATGTTTTTGCACGAGATGGACGGAGCTCGTATTGAGTGGGGTGATACATTGGGGAACCCTAAACTTATTGAAAACGACAGATTAATGAAATTCGATGTTGTTGTGGCCAATCCACCTTTTTCACTTGACAAATGGGGCGCAGAAGATGCATCAGCTGACAAATATAATAGATTTCACAGAGGTGTACCACCAAAGAGCAAAGGTGATTATGCGTTTATTACACATATGATTGAAACGGCTGTCGAAGGCACGGGGAAAGTCGGCGTTATTGTTCCTCACGGAGTTCTTTTTAGAGAAGGGGCCGAGGGGAAAATAAGAAGGCAATTCATTGAAGCTAATCTTCTTGAAGCCGTAATCGGTTTACCTCAAAACTTATTCTTTGGAACGGGTATTCCAGCAGCTATTTTGGTATTCAACAAAGGAAGAACGGCAAAAGATGTTATATTCATTGACGCAAGCCAAGAATATGAAACGGGTAAAAACCAAAACAAACTGACTTGTGATAATATAAACAAAATTGTTGAGACCTATGTAAAGGGCGAAACGATTGACAAATACTCACATAGAGCTACTTATGAAGAGATTGTCGAAAACGACTATAACTTAAATATTCCTCGCTACGTTGACACTTTTGAAGAGGAAGCGGAAATCGATATAGTAGCCGTTCAAAACGAAATAACTTCACTAGAAAGCGAACTTATTGAAGTAAAACATCAAATGGGTAAATATCTTGAAGAACTTGGATTAAAAGTATAAATAGGAGTAAACAGTATGTTAGAAGATCAAAGAAATGAAATCGTTGTATATCAAAGCGAAGATGGAAAAATAAAACTAAACATAAATCTTCAAGATCAGAATGTTTGGCTTACATTGAACCAAATTGCTGAGTTATTTGACTGCACTGATAAAAATGTAATACAACACGTTCAAAACATATACAAAGACAGTGAGCTAATACCAGAAGCAACTGGTAAGAAAATCTTACTAGTTCGAAATGAAGGTGATAGGGAAGTTCAAAGAAATATCGACCACTATAATCTTGATATGATTATTTCCGTTGGATATCGTGTGAATTCAATTGTTGCAACTCGTTTTCGACAGTGGGCGACTCAGACATTAAAAGAATACATGATAAAAGGCTTTGCAATAAACGATGAATATCTAAAGAATCCAAAGGGCTGGGATTATTTTGATGAATTATTAGAACGCATCCGTGAAATCCGTTCGTCAGAAAAGCGTTTTTACCAAAAGGTTAGGGATTTGTTCGCTCTAAGTGCTGATTATAATGATGACATAAAGGCATCAAATGATTTTTTTGCTGCTGTTCAAAATAAATTGTTATACGCAGTAACAGACTATACTGCTCCTGAATTAATCGTGCATCGCTCAGATGCTAATAGCCCAAACATGAATTTGACAAATTGGAGTGGGACAAGAGTTAGAAAGCAAGATGTTATTATAGCTAAAAATTACTTACAAAAAGATGAAATAAAAAAACTTGATAGATTAGTAACAATGTTTTTAGACTATGCTCAAGATCAAGCGGAAAGACGCAGACAAATAAAAATGGCTGACTGGAAAGGAAAAATTGATGGCTTCTTAACCTTTAACGATTACAAAATTCTTAACGGCGGCGGTCGTATTCGCCGAGATAAAGCTAATGAAATTGCACATGAAAAATATGAAATCTTCAATAATACTAGAAAAAAACAAGAAGCAATTGAAGCTGATAAACAAGATTTAAAAGAACTTGAGGACATCGAAACTACAATTAAAAAAGCAAAAAAAATTGAAATAAAAAAGAATAGGGACAGTAAATAAATGAATCTTGAAACATTAGAAAATTTTTTAAAACATAGTTTAGACACTTGCCAAATTTTGCACGATGGAACTGTTATAGAAACAAGGCAGCGAGTTGCTGTAATTGAGGGTAGATTAAAAATAGAAGTTTATCCAAAAGAACATGCACCTGCTCATTTTCATGTAAAATACAACAACATTAATGCTTCTTTTGAAATCGGAAGTTGTGAATTGATTGCAGGTACAATATCAAACAAGGATTCTTGCATCGTTAAAGATTGGCATAGACGTTTTAAAAAAGATTTGATTGAGGTATGGAATAATACAAGACCGACAAATTGTCCGGTAGGAATGGTAAAATAATGACAGAAGAAAATCTAAAAACATGGAAAGAAGTTGCGGAAGAGCTGAGCTTAGCCAATAATGTTACCAAGAATACATTACTAGGAAATGGATTTTCTTTAGCCTGGGACTATAAAAAATTTAACCAACAAAAATTAAAATTAGATATTAATGTACTTAAAGATTTACCTGCTGAAAATGTTGAGTCTTGCATTGAAGAATTGCAAAAAGTATCACATCAAAAAGATGAGTATCAAAAAGCAGTAAAAGAAATTATTAATATAAAAATAAAAACAGACTTTATGAAAGTTTTATTTAATAAACTTCCTAAAAGACTAAATTCAGCCAAGGCTAAACCTTTTGTTGAATTTTTAAATATATTCGATAATTATTTTACGTTAAATTATGATTCTTTGCTTTACTTTTTATTGAATAAATTCAAAAAAGATAATAATTGCAATCCTACGCTCAAAGCAGAAACACAAAAAATCGAAAAAACTCAGGAGCAAACCAAAAAAGAAGAATCTGAAAAGACAACCAAAGAAAATGCTAAAGTTAAAATTCAAGAACAATTAAAACCGATAATACAAGAAATTTTATCTGCAAAATGGCTGATAATGTCAACTGATAATGAAAAACTTTTAGAAGAGGACATAAATGAACAAACGCATACGTTCATTAGAAATAAACTTTCAATTGTTTTGAAAAACAAAAAAAACATTCCTGATAGTATTAAAGAAGAAATATTCAATAAAAACGATGAGTTAAAGCGAGAATATAAAACATTTGTTAATAACACCATAGATGAAATCAAAGAAGGTGTAGTTGAAGACGCTCTAAAACTTTTAAATATAAACGACGGATTTTTGAAACAAAACGAATTTTTAGAATGGAATGAAACAAGCACTTGCAATTTTTTTCACTTACATGGGGCATTTCATATAATAAAAGATAATGAAAAGTTCATTAAAATAACATCAACTACAGCAAATAGTATGATGAGCGAAATTGAAGATTATCTAAATGAATCCAAAAACCCTGTAACTATTCTTGAAGGTAATTCGCAAGATAAAGAAAAAAATATTGGGGAGAATAAATATTTAGAATATTGTTATCAAAATTTGAAAAGCTCAAATGGAATTTTATTAACTCTCGGGATCAGTTTTGCTGATAATGATGATCATATAACTAACGCAATTATTAAAAATACTGATTTACAAAAAGTCTACATAGGAATCCTTAAAAACCCAGAAGGTAAATATAAAGATTTAGCACATATAAAAGATAAGTTTAAGGGGATCTCTGACAAAATAGTGTATTTTGAAGCAAATGAAGTATTTAAGGGTGAAGAAAATGAATAGTACGGCTGAAAAAAATGAATATAAATCAGGTTATAAAAAAACTGAACTTGGCTGGATACCAAAAGGTTGGAATATCGCCAAGTTAGAGAATTTAGGTTCTTTTTCGAAAGGTAAGGGTATTCGCAAAGATGAGGTAATGCTTAATGGCTATCCTTGCATAAGATATGGTGAAATTTATAAAGATTTTAATTTTATAGTAAAAAAGACCCATTCTTTTATAAATTGTGAAAGTGCAAAAAACAGTGAAAAAATCAAAAGAAATGATATTTTATTCACTGGCTCAGGAGAAAAAAGAGAAGAAATAGGTAAAGCTGTTGCATATATGAATGACCAAGAAGCTTATGCCGGCGGCGATATTATCATTTTCACTCCTGAGCAAAATGCAATTGGAAGCTATTTTTTATCTTATTATTTAAATACAGAAGGAAGAAAATATTTAAATAAACTTGGTCAAGGTGATTCGATTGTTCATATTTATCAATCACAAATAGGTTTGATTAATGTTATTTTGCCACCGATTCAAGAACAAGAAAAGATTGTTCAAATTTTAACAACTTGGGATTGTGCTATTGATAAAACAGAAAAACTACTTAAAACAAAACAAATTCAAAAAAAAACAATTATGCAAATACTTCTTACCGAAAAAAAAAGATTTATTCAATTTGCAGAGCAAAAATGGCGAAAGCTTACAATCGGAGATATTTTTGCAGAAAGGAAAGAAACTTCCAAAGATATTGAAAAATTCTCTTTATTCAGTCTTACTATTGCAAAGGGTTTAACAGAAAAAACAGAAAGATATGAAAGAAGCTTCTTACTTAAAAATAAAGAAGAAAACCAATATAGATTGGTTTACCCTAACGATATCTTATACAATCCTATGAATATAAGATTTGGGGCAATAGCAAGGTCAAAAATAGACGCCGTAGTTTGCGTTTCAGCATATTACAGTGTAATGCAACTAACAAAAAATGATTTTAATATCATATTTTTTGAATATTTATTCAAATCTCAAAAATTATTTAATCTTTATGAAAGTGTAGCAACTGGGTCGCTACTAGAAAAGAAAAGAGTTCACCTAAGTGAATTTTTAAAATTAAATATTAATTGCCCCCCACCTGAAGAACAACAAAAAATCGCAGCAGTTTTAGACGGTTGTGACAAAGAAATAGAATTATTAAACAAGCAACTTGAGGCCCTAAAAGAGCAGAAAAAAGGCTTGATGCAAAAATTACTTACAGGTCAAATTAGAGTAAAACAATAGGAGGTTTTAAGATGGTTGACAAAAGGAAAACAAACTCACATCATGTGACTTTTAACAACGAAACTAAAAAATGGCAAGGTAAAAAAGCTGGTGCTGAAAGAGCTTCTACAACTGGCGACACTAAAAAAGAAGTTGTAGACGCAACAAGAAAAATCAGTCAAAACCAAAAAACAGAGCTGAAAATTCATAATAAAGATGGTAAAATAGCTCAATCTGATAGCCATGGAAATGATCCTTGCCCCCCAACCGATAATAAATAAAGGAATTTATATATGCAAACGATACCATCATTACAAGAAGATCACATTTCGCAAATACCTGCTTTGCAGTTATTGCAGAATTTGAATTATGTTTATTTAACAGCTACAGAAGCTTTACAAGAAAGACAGGGTAAAAATTCTAATGTCATTCTTGAGAATGTTCTTGAAAAACAACTTAAAAAAATAAATCAAATTAACTTCAAGAACAAACAGTATACTTTTTCTGATTCAAACATAAGAGGAGCGATACAATCGATTAAAGATGTTGTTTATGATGGCTTAGTACGTACAAATGAAAAAGTTTACGACCTTCTTA
Organism: uncultured bacterium; assembly: GCA_903885635.1. Lineage (GTDB taxonomy): Bacteria > Cyanobacteriota > Vampirovibrionia > Gastranaerophilales > Gastranaerophilaceae > CAIPUE01. The sequence goes on along the minus strand of CAISJE010000035.1, from coordinate 3,930 downwards.
CTTTAGGAAAAAGCTTTGAGCAGGATGTCGATGGCGACATAAAAAGTTTTAATATCAATTTCATCGACTGGAAAAACTTTGAAAACAACGTGTTTCACGTTACAGAAGAATTTGAAATAGCTAGAACTGCGAGCAATTCAACAAGAAGACCTGATCTTATTCTTTTTGTAAACGGAATTCCTTTTGTTGTTATTGAGTGCAAACGTCCTGATTTAAGTACAACTGATAACACTTTACCTGTTGATCAAGCTGTTTCTCAACACATAAGAAATCAAAAAGAAGATGAAATACCTAAACTCTTCACCTACACTCAACTTTTAATTTCGACAGACAAAAACAAAGTAAAATATGCAACTACTGGAACAAAATCAAAATTTTGGGCAGTATGGAAAGAAGAAAAAAGTATTGAAGAAAAAGTAAAAGCACTTATCAACAAACCTCTATCAAACGACAAAAAAGACAAATTGTTCAAGGATCGTTTCAGATATGTAAGAGGTTACTTTGAAGAGCTCGAATCACAAGGCAGAGAAGTTACAGAGCAAGACAGAGCAATTTATTCGCTTTGTTCGCCAGAAAGACTTATAGAGCTTGCCTATAAGTTTGTAGTTTTTGACAACGGTGAGAAGAAAATTGCAAGGTATCAACAATACTTTGCGGTTAAAGAATCGATTGAGAGAATAAAAAACTATGATCACGATGGCAATCGTATTGGTGGTGTGATTTGGCACACTCAGGGAAGCGGAAAATCTTTAACTATGGTAATGTTGGCAAAAGCTATCGCCCTCGAGCCGAGCATCGTTGACCCTAAAATTATACTTGTAACCGACAGGGTTGACCTTGATGATCAAATTTTTACAACCTTCCACCAATGTGGCAAGGATCCAGTTAAGGCAATCAGCGGCAACCACTTGATTGAGCTTATTGAACAGAAAAAAGAAAGCATTATCACTGCTTTAATTGACAAATTTATGGCAGCAGTTAACAAAAAGAATGTCAAAAATGAATCAAGTAATATATTTATTCTCGTTGATGAGAGCCACAGAAGCCAATATAAGACTAAAAATACAATGATGAAAAAGGTTTTCCCTAAAGGCTGTTACATTGGTTTTACTGGAACCCCTATAAAAAAGAAAGACAAAAATACCGCCGAAAAATTTGGCGGAATAATTGGAAAACCATACAAAATAGATGATGCAGTTGCGGATGCTGCTGTTGTCCCACTTCTTTACGAAGGTCGACACGCTTTACAGGAAGTTAATCAAAAGGCGATTGATAATTGGTTTGAAATAGTCACAAAATATCTGACCGAAAAGCAAAAAGAAGACTTAAAACGAAAATATAGTTCAGCTGACCATCTTAACGAAGCGGATCAGAAAATATACCGTATTGCGTATGACATAAGCGAACACTTTAAAACAACTTGGCAAGGTACAGGGTTTAAAGGTCAATTAACAGCACCTTCAAAAGTAGCCGCTATAAAATACAAAAAATATATGGATGAATTTGGACTTATTTCAACTGAAGTTTTAATCTCGCCTCCTGATACAAGAGAAGGTCACGAAGACGTGCAGGAAGAAACTGAAGATATAGTGCAAATATTTTGGAAAAAGATGCTTGAAAAATACGGAAGCGAAGAAAATTATTCCAAGCAGGTACTAAATTCATTTAAGCACGGCGAAACCACAGAAATAATTATTGTAGTGGACAAATTGTTGACCGGCTTTGACGAACCAAAAAACACAGTTCTCTACATCGCACGTTCGCTAAGAGAACATACTCTATTACAGGCAATGGCAAGGGTAAACAGATTATGCGAAGGCAAAGACTTCGGCTACATAGTTGACTACTATGGCTTATTAGGGGAGCTTGATACGGCACTCACAGCTTACAGTTCGCTAGAATCTTTTGACGAAGAAGATGTTCAAAACTCAATTACCAACATAATGACAGAAGTAAACACCCTTTCACAAAAACATTCAGATCTTTGGGATTTATTCAAGACAATTAGAAACAAGCTTGATGCGGAAGAATACGAAATCCTTTTGGGTGATGAAGAAATCAGAAAAGAATTTTTCGAAAGACTTTCTGAATTCACAAAAACGCTTGAGATTGCACTTTCTACCTTTAAATTTGTCTGTGACACACCTGATGAAACAGTCAAAATGTATAAGGATGATGCAAGATTTTTCTTGAAATTGAGGGTATCAGTCAAAAAACGCTACGCTGAAACTATTGACTACAGAGAATATGAAAAGAAAGTTCAAAAATTAATTGACACTTATATTACTTCGGACGAAATTATTCAAATCACGGAGCCTGTTAACATTTTCGATACTGATAGATTTGATGCAGAAGTAGAAAAAATAGAAAGCTTAGCATCGAAAGCTGATACAATCGCCCACAGGACAAGTAAAACGATTCTAGAAAAATGGGACGAAGATCCGGCTTTTTATAAAAAGTTTTCTGAGATTTTGAAAGATGCAATAGAACTATTTAAGTTAAAAATAATGCAGGCGAAATCTGAATTCGAAAGAAAGTTGATTGAAAAGGAATATTACAACAGAGCCAAAGAAATAATGAACGATGTCAGAACTAGATCCGGCGATGACCTTCCTGAAAAATTGAAGTACAAAGAAATTGCAAAGGCTTTTTACGGAGTTTCTTTGGAGTTGTTAGGAAAGTTTGACGCTCCTACGTTTAATTCAAAAGAAGTTTCAGCCGATATTGCAATTAAAATTGATGATATAATTTTACAAAACAAAATCGTTGATTGGGCCAATAATCAAGATATTCAAAACAAAATGTCTAACGAGATTGAAGATTTTATATTTAGCGTAAAAGGTCGCTATAACCTCCCTTTGAGCTATGATGATATAGACAGTATTATTGATAATTGTCTGAAAGTAGCAAGAAATAGGTACCAAGATTGAATATGACATTAGAAAAAACGAAAAATTCAATAAGTTATGGCACTAACGATATTGAATTCGAACTTGAGTTGTCAGAGCGAAAAACAATTCAAATAAGAGTTAATCCCGATTCTTCAATATGTGTAAAAGCTCCTTGCAAGAAAGATATTGATGAAATTCTTAAACGTGTTAAAAACCGTGCATCTTGGATAATGAAACAAAAAAGATATTTTTCTAGGTATAAGCCGTCCCTTACTGAAAGAATCTATATCAGTGGCGAATCACATAGATATTTGGGTAAACAATACAGGTTAAAATTTATAGAATCCGAGACGAGCGAAGTAAAGTTACGAAACGGTTATTTGAAAGTTTTTTCAGCTAATAAAAGAGATATCGTGCTCACAAAAAAACTTTTAGATGAGTGGTATTTTCAACACGCTAAAATAAAATTTCAACAGCGACTCGATTTTTGCTATGCCCTAATCAAAAAATATAATATTGGGGAAATGCCAAAGCTACAAATAAGAAAAATGAATATGCGTTGGGGAAGCTGTACTTCTGATAGAAGAATAATACTGAATATTGACTTGATAAAAGCCCCTTCGCATTGTATCGATTATGTGATAATGCACGAACTCTGTCACTTGAAGCAACGTAACCACAATACGGAATTCTTCTGTTTATTGCTTCAGTTAATGCCTGATTGGGAGATTAGAAAAGACAGACTTGAAAAAATTGTCTTCTCTTAGGCCTCTGGGACAACGGATATAATTATTTAACCAATGAGCCTTATAGTTTCTATGTCGAGATATCAAAAGGCTTTAAAGACGCTCTAATTAACCAAGAATAAAAAATCATCATTTACGCAACTTGTAATAAGTATAGTAATTTAAGTTGACAACAACAATGAAATATGGTATAATAATAGCGGAGGTGAAATTATGGCATATTCTTTGGACTTGAGAAAAAAGGTAATAGATTACAGAAAAACACACACTTTAGAGGAAACCTATTTAACTTT